>DASZUZ010000613.1:0-3179 GCA_035547415.1 Bryobacteraceae bacterium
AAACACCGCCGAAGGACAGGCTCGCCATCCACACGGTTGTCGCGCCATTCGCTCCCGACCTGATCAAGCCCGCCATCGAGTTGGAACTCGCGCGCGGCGGTCAGGTGTACTTCGTTCACAATCGTGTCGACTCCATCTGGCATCGCGCCTCGATGATTCAGGAGATGTTTCCGTCGATCCGCATCGGCGTCGGCCACGGCCAGATGGCTGAGGCGGAACTCGAGAAGGTCATGCTGCAATTCATGCGGCACGAGTTCGATGTATTTGTCTCGACCACAATCGTCGAGAACGGCCTCGATATTCCGCTCGCCAATACGATCGTTATCGAAAATGCGGAACGCTACGGACTTTCGGAGTTGTATCAGTTGCGTGGCCGCGTGGGACGTTCGAACCGCCGCGCCTACTGCTATCTCCTTGTCGAGCCCGATACGGAACTGACCGAAATCGCGCGCAAGCGCCTTGCGGCGTTGAAAGAATTCAGCGACCTTGGGGCCGGATTCAAAATCGCCGCGCTCGACCTCGAACTGCGCGGTGCGGGAAATCTGCTTGGCGGCGAGCAGCACGGTCACATCAACGCGATCGGCTTCGACATGTACATCCGGATGCTTGAAGAGACCGTGCGCGAACTGCGCGGCGAAGAAATCGCCGCGGAAATTCATTCCGCGCTCAATCTTGGTCTCGATCTTCGCATTCCGTCTTCTTACATTTCGGACGAAACGCAGCGCTTGCGCGCGTACAAACGCATTGCGCAGGCGGCTGAGGCGCAGGAACGCGAGAGAGTTCAGCAGGAATTCGCGGACCGCTACGGTCCGGTGCCTGACGACGTGCTTTATCTTCTCAAGTATTCAGCTCTGAAAACCGCTGCTGAAAAGATCGGCATCGAAGCCATAGACAGGCGTCACTCGGTGCTGAACGTCAAATTCCATGATCAGACCCGGGTCGATGCGCAGAAGTTGATGGAGCTTGTGAGCAGTACGCGCGGCGCGCAGTTTACGCCCGCAGGAGTGCTCCGTCTGCCAATCGATGCGACCAGCAGCCCCGCGGCAATGCTCGAATTCATCGAAGCGGGACTGATCGCCCCACTCATCTGAAAACGCTATTATCGATAAGCTCCGCTACAAGTAGTAGGTACTTTTAATTACAGTCATTGACATCGGATAATACATTAGTTATTATCCATACACTTTTTGGACAATGGAACTTTCAGGCCAGAACCGCGATCTTACTTTGCTCCTGCAACGAGTCTCCGGTGGAGATGTGGCAGCTCGCGCGGATCTGTTCGGCGCCATGTACCCCGAACTACGCCGCATTGCCGAGTTGCGCATGCGCTCCGAGCGCGACGATCATACGCTTCAGAGCACGGCGCTGGTCAATGAATTCTTCCTCCAGATGGCTCGGCAGCGAGACTTCCTGTGGCGCGACCGCCAGCACTTTCTCGCGGTCGCGTCGCAGGCGATGCGCTGTCTGCTGATCGACTATGCGCGCGCCCACAAAGCGCAGCGGAGGGGTGGTGGACTGAAACTCTGGATCGATGACTTTGACATGGCGGGACGGGATCCCGTGGATGTCCTTGTCATCAATGATCTGCTGGCGAAGCTTGCGGCCGAAGAGCCACGCATGGCCCGCGTAGTGGAATTCCGCTGTTTCGGAGGTTTATCGAATGGCGAGATTGCGGAGATCCTCGGAATCGATGACCGTACCGTCCGAAGGGACTGGCAGGTGGCGCGCGCCTGGCTCCGCGGACAGCTCATGAGGTAGTCCATGACGGCGGAAGACTGGGAACTGATCAAGCGGATTTTCGACGGTGCGCTCAGTCTGGAAGAGGGGCAATGGCCGGAGTATATCGCTTCGGCCGCCGGCGATCGCGAGGAAATCCGCGAAACCGTTCTCGAATTATTGAGAAACCATCAAACCTGCCGCTCTGAATCCGCCATATCTCACGGCAGGGGCACTACGCCGGCTCTTCCGCCAGGTGAATTAGTCGCGGGGCGGTTCCGGATTGTCCGCTTCATCGCTGGTGGCGGCATGGGCGAAGTATACGAAGCCTTCGATGAAGGTCTGCAAGTCCGATTGGCGCTCAAAACGCTTCGCGCGGAACTCGCCATGAATGCCGAGGCGTTGACCCGCTTTCGCCGCGAAGTGATTCTGCCTCGGGGCATCTCGCACAGCAGCGTCTGCCGCGTGTACGACTTCGTGGAGCATCGCGTTCCGGACGCGAATTCTCCAGCGCGCGAGAGACTTGTTCCCTGTCTCAGCATGGAATTGCTGGAAGGCGAAAGCCTGGCGCGCTTCATCGCTCGCGAGCGGCCACTCAGCGCAGCGCGGGCGCTGCCGATCATTCGGCAAATTGCGGACGGACTCTCAGCCCTCCACGAATCCGGCATCATTCATCGGGATCTGAAACCGGCGAATATCATGCTTGTACCCCGGTCCGAGGGTGGCGTGCGCCCGGTCGTGATGGATTTCGGTCTGGCGAAAATCGAAAGCAGCGATAACGATATCTTCGAAACGCGAAACGATTTCCCCGCCGGGGCGCCTTATTTCATGGCTCCCGAGATTCTGCGAAACGAGCGACCGTCCGTCGCGAGCGATATCTACGCCTTCGGATTAGTGATCGATGAGATGGTTACGCGCGAACGGGCGTTTCCGGGCGAGTCCCTGCAATCCCTCTATTTCTCACGACTCTGGGAAGACCCGATTTCGCCGCGCGCTCGCGCCGAGGGTCTGCCCGAGCGATGGGAAGCCACGATTCTTCGCTGTCTGGCACGCGAGCCTTCCGCGCGCTTCGGGAGTACTCAGGACGTGCTTGCCGCGCTGGACGGGAATTTCACCGCGCCCGGCCAGCCTGTTCGCAGCCGGCGTTACCTGACGCGTCGGCGTGTGCTGGCGGCCGCAGTTGCCGCACCGGTTGCGTTCTGCGCCGGTTTTGTGGCTGTTGCGCTTCAGCCCGTCCAGACGTCCATCGAGGTGTTCAGGATCGAAAATCTGACGGGCAGCCCGGGATGGGACTATCTTGCGGAGGGAACGACGAATGAACTCGTCCGGCAGTTGATGCAGATCGGCGGCCTGCGTGTGCTCCAGACGCGCACCGCGCATTCCGCTTCTCATCTTAAGCCGAAAGGACGGTTCTTGCTCGACGGAGTCCTGCGATCCGAAGGAGAGCAGATCCGCCTGGATAT
>DASZUZ010000614.1:0-6345 GCA_035547415.1 Bryobacteraceae bacterium
TCGCGCGTCAGCACAAATGGAACATTCAGCGCCTTGTCGTACTGCGTCATGGTGAGGAACTTGAGATTCTGGGGAACCAGCGCCCGTGACGGCCGTTCCAGCGTCACGCTCGTCAGCGCCTCCGTCATCTCGCGTCCACGATCGGCCCGGTAATTAAAGAAGAAGCACGCGTCGCCATCCCGGATCAGACCGACCGGCTCATTGTGCCCATCCACGATCGTTACGGGCTCCACGAACTCATCGGTCACGCCCTTTTCGTAAGAGCGCTTCATCACCTCGACCGGATCGGTGGCCTTCTCGCCCTTCCCCAGCACCATCGCATCGAATGCCTTCTCGACGCGCTCCCACCGCTTGTCGCGATCCATGGCATAGTAGCGCCCCTCGATCGAGGCGATCTTCCCGACCCCGATTTCGCGGATCTTCTGCTCGAGTTCGCGAATATAGCCGATCCCACTCTCCGGCGGCGTATCGCGGCCATCCATAAAGCAGTGGATGAAGACCGATTCCACCTTCTCGCGCTTCGCCAGTCGCAGCACGGCATAGAGATGCTCCTGCAGCGAGTGCACTCCACCATCGCTGCAGAGCCCCATGATGTGCAGCCGGCGGCCGGCGCGCGCGTAATGCATCAGGTCCAGCAGGAGCGGATTTTCATAGAACTCCCCCGACGCGATCATCAGATCGATGCGAGTCACGTCCATGTGGACCACGCGCCCGGCGCCGATGTTCAGATGCCCCACTTCGCTGTTGCCCATCTGCCCTTCCGGCAACCCGACGTGAGGACCCGAAGTATGCACCAGCGTATTGGGGAACTCGCGCAGCAGCATGTCATAGGTCGGTTTGCGCGCTGCGGCGATCGCATTGCCTTCGACGGCCGGGGAGAATCCCCAGCCGTCGAGAATCGTCAGAATCAGTGGCTTGTTTCTGCTCATTACTGGCGAAACGCCTTCCTGCCCGGGAACTTCGCAGCGGCGCCGAGTCGTTCTTCGATGCGCAGCAACTGGTTATACTTTGCGATGCGGTCCGTGCGGCTCGCCGAACCCGTCTTGATCTGGCCGGCATTCGTCGCCACTGCGAGATCCGCGATGAACGGATCTTCCGTTTCGCCCGACCGGTGCGAAACCATTGCCGTGTAGCCGTTCTTGAAGGCCGTCTGCATGGCGTCCAGCGTTTCCGTCAGCGTACCGATCTGGTTGACCTTCACGAGAATCGAGTTCGCCACGCCGCGCTCGATGCCCATTTTGAGCCGCGCCGTATTCGTCACGAACAGGTCATCGCCCACCAGCTGCGTGTTCGCGCCCATCGCGTCCGTCATCAGCTTCCAGCCTTCCCAATCGTCTTCGGCCATGCCGTCTTCGATCGAGATAATCGGATACTGCCGGCGCCAGTTGGCCCAATATTCGACCATCTGCTCGCTCGTCCGCTGGCTCTTGTCCGACTTCTTGAAGACGTATTTGCCGTCCTGGTAGAACTCGCTCGACGCCGGATCGAGCGCGATGCCGATCTGATCGCCCGGCGTGTAGCCAGCCTGCGTGATGGCCTCGAGCACTACTTCAAGCGCTTCGTCATTCGATTTCAGGTTCGGAGCAAATCCGCCTTCGTCGCCCACCGCCGTCGAGTAACCGCGCTTCTTCAGCACGTTCTTGAGCGTGTGGAACACTTCGACGCCCATCCGCAGCGCTTCCGAGAACCGGTCCGCGCCGTAAGGAGCGATCATGAACTCCTGCATGTCGACGGAGTTATCGGCGTGCGCGCCGCCATTCAGAATGTTCATCATCGGAACGGGCAGCGTATTCGCGCCCACGCCGCCGAGATAGCGGAACAGTGGTGTCTTCTGCGACGCGGCGGCCGCCCGGGCCACGGCCATCGAAACGGCCAGCATCGCATTCGCGCCGAGATTACCTTTGTTCGCCGTGCCGTCGGCGTCGATCATGATCTGGTCGATCTTCGCCTGCAGGGTCGCATCGTGTCCCACCAGCGCCTGCCCAATCGGTCCATTGATGTTTGCAACGGCCTTACGGGTACCCTTGCCCAGGTAGCGGTTCTTTTCGCCATCGCGCAGTTCGACGGCTTCGTGCTCGCCCGTCGAGGCGCCGCTCGGAACCGCTGCGCGGCCCACGCTGCCGTCGGCCAGAAACACTTCCGCCTCGACCGTCGGGTTACCGCGCGAATCGAGAATTTCAATCCCGTTGACTTTGATAATGGTTGACAATCATTTCTCCTGTAGTAATGGCGCGACTCCGAGTCGCGTGTCCGGTCAAGACCTGGGGACCGGCGATGGAACCACGGTAATCCCGGATTCTGTGATGACCCTGCCCAGGGCACGATCTTCATCCGGGTCGAAACCAACCCTGCTGTTCTCGGGCAGCACCACGTTCTCATCGAGAATCGCGCGTCTGACCCTGCTGTACCGCCCCACATTGACGTGAGGCATCAGAATCGAATCTTCCACTTCGCTGTAGCTGTTCACGCGGACGAACGGCGACAACACGCTCCGATAGACCCGGCCGCCCGACACGATCCCGCCGGGGGATACGATCGAATCGATCGCCAGCCCCATACGCTGCCCTTCAATGGCGAAAACGAACTTGGCCGGTGGGGCCTGGATCGCGCGCATTCGAATGGGCCATCTTGTATCGTACAGGTTGAACTCCGGCGTCACGGCGATCAGATCCATGTTCGCCTCGTAATACGCATCCAGCGTCCCTACGTCGCGCCAGTACCGGGCAGCTTTCGCATTCTTGTCGACGAAGTCGTACGCGATCACGCGGCGGCGTTTCAGGCATCGCGGCAGAATGTCCTTGCCGAAGTCATGCGAGGAGTTGGGATCTTCGGCGTCCGCGCGCAGTTCCTCGATCAGTACGCTCGTTTCGAAGACATAGATCCCCATCGAGGCGCTGATCATGTCCGGATCGAAGATCGACCGGACGGGATTACCGTGCTTCGGCTTCTCCTCGAATCCGTAGACCCTGTAATCCGGGTCGATCTGCGCGACCCCGAAACGCCCGGCTTCCGAAGCGTCCACCTGAATCGTGGCGATGGTGATGTCGGCGTGTTTCGCCTTGTGCCAGGCAACCATGTCGCCGTAATCCATCTTGTAAATATGGTCGGCGGAGAGCACCAGCACCTGCTCCGGAGCCTCAATCAGAATGCTGTGCAGATTCTGATAAACCGCGTCGGCGGTTCCCTGATACCACTCCTCGGAGACGCGCTTCATGGGCGGCAGCACTTCGATGTACTCCCCCAGTTCGGAATTGAAGATCTGCCACCCGTCCCGGATATGTCTGTTTAATTCCAGTGACTTGTATTGTGTTAGGATGAAAATTCTGCGGACATCGGAATTCACGCAGTTCGACAGCGTGAAATCGATGATCCGGTAGACGCCCCCGAAGGGAACGCCGGGCTTGGCGGTATCGCGAGTCAGGGGATTCAACCGCTCGCCCGCTCCTCCAGCCAGCAGTATCGCAAGAACGTTGACCATCTTGTTGTGCTCGATGAGTTATCGGAGGGACCGAAGGCGTCTAAGAAGAAGTTCGGGCTTGACTTTGGCGTCCAAGTCCATATGATATCAGTACCTTTGTCGATTCATTCGGGTTGCCTGGAGAATTCGGCGCGGTAAATTAATTGATCGGTGGGGGGGTGCAGTTCATTGGCTGAAGTAAGACTCCAGGAGGGCGAAACACTGGAAAATGCCCTTCGTCGCTTCAAGCGGAAGGTGCAGCAGGAAGACATCATTAAAGAAGTCAAGCGCCACTCTTTCTATTTGAAGCCGGGAGAGAAAAAACGGGTCAAGGCGGCGTTGGCGCGCAAGCGCAATCGCAAAAAGAGCCGCCGCGAAATCGAATAACCTCAACAGGCGAAGCGAATGGCAACCGCTTCGCCTTTTCCATTCCAGGATGGTGCCATGGCCGAATTTCAGGATCGCGTTCTCAAATGCGTCGATTGCGGAACGGACTTCGTCTTCACCGCCGGCGAACAGCAGTTCTATCACGAAAAAGATTTCAGGAATGAACCGAAGCGGTGCAAGGCTTGCAAAACCAGGCGCCAGAGCGGTTCGTCCGAGCGAAGTGGACCGCCGGGACGTGTGGAAACCTCGGCTGTCTGCTCTCAATGTGGACGCGAGACAACCGTCCCCTTCCGGCCTACACAGGGACGCCCTGTATTCTGCCGTCAATGCTTCCAGGACCGCAAAGTTACGGGAGCGGCGGCCGGCTGAAACTTATTGAAAGCGATACGTCCGCCGGGGGTCGTTCTGTCCGCTTCGCGTCAGATGTGTGTCTCTTCTATCCTGTAGAATAAGTCCAGGCTGCGAGCCCGGCGCATCTGCCCGCTTCCAACTCGAAAATGGACCTCAGCGAATCCGATCTCGAACGCCTCCGGCTCAAACTCCGGTACAAAGTCCTGTATCACGTCGGGCATAATTGCGCGGACGTCGACGATCTGGTGCAGGAGAGTATTGCCCGGTTTCTTCGCGCCGAGCAGCGTCACCAGATTCGCAACACCGAGGAGTTCGGCGCGTTCCTGAACGGCGTTTGCCGGAACGTGATCCTCGAATACCGGCGCCGCGTGCGCCGGGAACCCGCTTTGGACACCGATCAGCCACTCCCGGAAACCGGTGTGCGCCCCGACGCCGACATTCTGGAGATGCGCGATGCCATCGACAGCGGCCTGGCGGAACTGGCGGACCGCGACCGGGCAATTCTCCGCTCTCTTTATCTGGATTGCAAGGACAAAGAAGAAATCTGTAAGGAGTGTACTCTTACAGATGCGCAGTTTCGCGTGGTTTTATTCCGGGCAAAAGAACGATTCCGTCGCGCGTATAGTGGCGAACTGAAACAGAGCGCGGCTTTCAGGCACTGAGTGGGTGGAAGAAGAGCATGAACTGCAGGATGGAACCGATACAGCGTGAGCAGATTATAGCGAAGTATCTTTCGCGGTCGCTGGATTCTGAAGCTGTCGAGGAGTTTGAAGGCCACTATCTGGGCTGCGATGAGTGCTTCGATGAATTGCGCGTCAGCGAGCGGCTGGCTGCCGACCTGCGATCTTCCAATCTGTCATGGAAACAGACGGGGGGCGTTGCTGTTCTTGGATTTCGGGGCGCGACAGAGCTCACCCATTCTGCCCGTGAACTGGAAGAACTCCGCCGCGAGGTACTCGAGCAGAGTGATTCCCGGGTCATTATCGACCTGAGTCGTGTAACCAGAATCGACAGCGCCGGACTTGGCCAGCTCATGAGTTGCTACTCCCATCTCGTCCGGAACCAGGGAGAGCTGAAAGTCGTGAATGCTGCGCCTGAAATAAAGAAACTGCTCGATATGACCGGAATCAGTTCACTGATCCCGGCTTTCAACGACGAGCAGGAAGCCGTCCGAAGCTTTGAGAATTGACGTGAATCTCTGAGGAAGTAACGTGGAAGCCGGCGAGGTTCTTGCCCTCGCCTTCGCCGGTTTCCCGTGACGCTATGCTACTTTGGCGAGTTCGGACTGAATGGCCAGCGTACTCTGTTCGACCGAGGCTTTCGCTGCGGCGAGTGTTCCAAAACAACCCAGGAAGAGAAACCCTGTAGCCTCGTCGTTCGGCTGAGTAGCGTCGAATGCCTGCCAGCGTCCCCCGATTCTCAGGACGTGCCCAAAATGGCGCTCCCCATCGGCGAGCGCGCAAACCGATCTGGAATTGCTCCATTTCGGTGTCTCTGCTTCAAACTTGAACATTGCTTTCACCGCTTTCACCCCGTCAGATTTGAAAATATTACGAAAGTATGAAGCAGTACAAGACGGGGCGTACCAGTCCCAAAAGATCATTTTCGTACTCAGTAAAAATCCGAGGAATCAACAGGCACCCGGGACACCTCGCTATTTCGGGATCTCCGGGAACTCGGTAATTCGCAACTTGGCTGCGCCATACGGAATTAACGTGAGATCATGCTGAACTCCCGACGCCTTGAGGGGGCTTTGCGGCAGGGGGCCAGCCGAGTTATCGACGAGCTTCCAGTCTTTAATCTGAATGCCTTTGGCTTTCAGCTCGACCGGCGTTCCCTCCGGACTGAACGGCTGATCTCCCATATGCCGGATTTCCACGAAAAACGAACTCTGGGGGTCGTGCTGATTGATGATAAGGCCATAGTTCCAGGCCGTCGTGGGAGTGACCTCCCAATCGGCGGTCTGGCCCTTGTCCGCCAGTTTTTTCCATTTTTCCCCGATGGCGAGCGAGTAGACGAGCGGCCCGCGGCTTACGTAAACCGAGTTGCGATAGCCATGCGACACGATCACCGGCATTGCGATCCGAAGAAGAACGGTGTCTCCGGGCCTCCACTCGCGCGTGAGCGTAAAGAATGTGCCGGGCTGAACG
>DASZUZ010000615.1:0-2135 GCA_035547415.1 Bryobacteraceae bacterium
CGCTGTCGGCCGGGGAGATCACGCGTTCGATTTCCTTATCTGAAACGGAGACCGTTCGGATCACCTGACTGGCCAGTAATGCCTGACCGGGCGTGCGCTTGTCTTCCGGGGTCGCAATCGCGTCCTGAATGTTCTGCGGAAACTTTCTGTACTTCGCCGGAAGTAACTGATCGCGGTAGGGCTTTTCGAGCGTTCGTAACTGCAGCTTCAGATCGGCGATCCGCGCGTTGACGGCATCGTTTTTCTTCTGCCACTCCTCGGCGACGGCCTTCGACGTCAGCGCGTGATTCACCTCCACGAACCCGAACAGAGACGCCTGCAGGCGGTAGTAATCGGCCTGGCGGATGGGGTCGAACTTATGGTTATGGCAGCGCGCGCACTGTACAGTCAATCCGAGAATCCCGCGGCTGATTGTCGCGATGTTATCGTCCAGATACTCGTACCGGAACTCCGGATTATCCTTTTCGCGGAACCCGACCTTCGCGTACATCGAAAGAAAACCGGTGGCTGTCAGGCTGTCGTAAGTGACATCTTTCAGTTCGTCGCCCGCGATCTGCTCCCGGATGAACTGGTCGTAGGGCTTGTCCTCGTTCAAGGCGCGGACGACGTAATCGCGATAGCGCCAGGCATTGGGCCGGTCGAAGTTGTGCTCGAACCCTTGCGAATCGGCGTAGCGCGAGACGTCCAGCCAGTGGCGGCCCCAGCGCTCGCCGTAGTGCGGCGAGGCGAGCAGCCGGTCGATCAGCTTTTCCCATGCATCCGGCGATTTGTCGTTCAGGAACTCCGCCGTTTGCGCGGGCGTGGGGGGAAGCCCGATGAGATCCAGATAAGCTCGCCGAAGGAGCGTAATGCGATCGGCCTGCGGCGCGTGCGGAATTCCTTTTTTGTCGAGAGCTGCCCGGATGAACGCGTCGATCGGGCTTCGTTCACCAGCCGGAACCGCGGGACGAACCGGCAGCCGGAACGCCCAGTAATTCCGCTCCTCGGGCCGAATGGGATTGTCCTGCACGGGATCCGCCGTGCTTGTAGTGACTGCGGCGCCCGCGTCCCAGGCCGCACCCTGATCGATCCACAACCGTATCGCCTCGACTTGCTCTGCGGCGAGTTTCGCGCCAATCGGCATCGATGGTTTTTCGAGCCCGGCTACCAGCCGGTACATCCGGCTCTTTTCGGCGCTGCCGGGTACGAGGGCCGGTCCGCGCTCGCCGCCCTTCAGCGCGGTCTCGCGGGAGGTAAGGCTGAGCTTCGAAAGCTGAACACTGGAGCCGTGGCAATTCCAGCACGTCTTTTCGAAGATTGGCCGGATGTCTTTGGAGAAGGTGACCTGCCGGTCCGCCGCTGAGGCAAAGGACGCCGCGAAAAGCGCAAGCAGAGCAAAGCGCGCCTGAGTCCGGTTCACGGGGTAGGCCTCCGCTACGCCTCAGGTTGAGGCAGTCCGATTATATTTCAAAATTGGCTGGACAAATTCACCGCTGGCCGGGTGTCAATCTCCGTTGCCTTTGACAATCCGGATGCGCCCGTTGCTGGTCGTCAGTTCAATATTCGGACCGCCCGATCCGATGGTTCCCTCGAGGTGATGTTTCTTCGGGCGGTCGTCGTCACGCGATCCGAGATCGAAGTCCGACGAGATCGAAGAGTTTGAGGTGTCCGCCGTTACGTGCGCCGCCACATCGGCGGGAAGCCGCACCGTGATGCTGCTGTTGCTGGTTTCGGCGCGGACGTCGCTCTTCGGCGGCTTCGTCAGCGTGAGATCGATCGAGCCGTTCGAGGTTGTCAGCTTCAGGGGAGACGTGACGGCGCTGTCCATGCGTACCGCAATGCTGCTGTTCGTTGTCTGCGCCTCGCACTGTCCGTCGATGTTTTCGGCGTGAATGCGTCCATTCGAGGTCCGGAGCGCGACGCTGCCCCTGACGCCATCGGCATCGATCGAACTGTTGGAAGTGTGTGCGTCCAGGTCTCCGTTCACGTTCTCCACCTTGATGGAGCCGTTCGACGATTTCAGGTGAGCGGCGCGCGCCACGTCATGGACGCGGATACTCCCGTTGGAGGTGGTGACTCTGTCGACCGTCGCCTGCCGGGGGACGTGAATCGTAAAACGCGCGCCCGCGCCGCCGGCATGAATGGAAGGCTTCACC
>DASZUZ010000616.1:0-3534 GCA_035547415.1 Bryobacteraceae bacterium
CGAAGAAATGCAGGCTTACGCCGAACTCTCGACCGGTCTTTGGGCCGAACTGAACCCCGAAGGAGTGCTCGAGGAAACGCTCGCGTACGAGATCGTCAACGCCTCCTGGCGTCTCCGCCGCTGCGCCACGGCCGAAACGGAACTCGCCGCGCAGTCCGAACTCGACCCCATGCTCGACGAAGCCGTTGTCGCAAAACAGAAGTCCATCGACCGTGCCCGCGCGCAGGCCCACAATCTCCTGCGCCGCTCCACCGCCGAACTCCGCCGCCTGCAGACCGACCGCATCATCCGTTTCGAACTCTTCGAGAAGAACGAAGAACCCACCGACACCGGCCTCGCCAGCTACAAAGAAGTGACAGCCACCCTCGCTACCGACGAACGCCGCAAGAGCTTCAAAAGAAAGAACGGCGGCCGCTCCTTCGAACAACTCCTCGAAGCGGTGACGGCGCCGCCAGTCCGCCTGCCCTCCGGCGAATTGGCTTCGTTTTGTACACAGCCCGAGTCAGCCCCAAAAGGGAAGGCCGCCTGACCAGACGTTCAATTGTTCTTATCTGCGTTCATCTGTGTTGATCTGTGGCTAATCACACATCCCACTCAACGCCACGCACCCGCAGCTCCTCCATAATCTGCGGAGCCGACTGGAACCGTACGGCGTCAATACCCTCGCCGCGCGCGCCTTCCACATATTCCGGTATGTCGTCGGTGAAGAAGCACTCGCCGGCCTCGACGCCGGCAGCCTCGATCGCCCGCCGATAAATAACAGGCGAAGGCTTCATCGCGCCCACCTGATACGAGAGCACGAACGAATGAAAATGCCGCAACAAGGGATATCGTTCGACGATCCATTCAAAATGGGTTTGATTTGTGTTCGACAGCAGCACCAGAGGATACTTGCGCGCGAGGCCCGAGAGCAGATTCTCCGGAAGGAGTGTTTCGGGCAGAAAGATGGAACTCCACACCTCGCACAGTTCCTCGTACGTCGCTTCCAGCCGCAGATGCGCCGAAAGCTGATCGAAGAAGACGCGTGGCTCGATTTGCCCGCTCTCGAATCGTTCCACCAGACCGGTAGGCTTGATCCGCTTTGGTACCTCGGCCGCCGGAATTCCGCAGAGAGATTCGATCCCGGAATAAGCCCGGTTCAGATCGAACGGCACGATCACGCGCCCCAGGTCAAAAATAACGGCTTTTGTCATGGATAAAGTTTCGTCACCAGATTCCGATGAGTTTCCACCAGCCGAAGCCCACCGTCCCCCAGATCAACAGGGTAACCAATGAGACAAGGAACCCGATCCGCCACCACGTTCCGAATGGCACGTAGCCGTGCGCGAAGAACATGGGCGCCGGTGTCGTCCCGTAATTGGTTAAAGCCGCGCAGAGATTCCCGAAACACGCGAGGGAGAAGGCCGCAAGCCCCGGCGGTACTCCCTTCGCGAGCATGACGGCGCCGAATGCCGGATACATCGCCAGCGTGTGCGCGGTAATGCTGGCGAATCCGTAATGCGCGTAGAAGTAAACGAGCAGCGCCACCACAAACAGCGCTCCGGCGCCGTACCCGGCGAGCGATGCGCCAACGCCGCTCGCAAACGCCTTCGTTACGCCCGCTTCGCCCAGCGCTCGGGCCAGTTCGAACAGTCCGCCATACCAGATGAAGACGTCCCAGGCCGCCCGATCGGCCGTGATATCGCTCCATTTCAGCGCTCCTGTGACAAGGAGAACGCCCGACCCGAGCAGTGCGGGAATGCTCGAATCGAGAGGCGAAAAGATCCAGAGTCCGCAGACACCCACAAACACAGCGCAAACGATCCGCTCCGCGCCGCTCATCGCCCCCATGGCCGAGAGTTCCTTTTGCGCGAACGCGGCCGCTTCGGGAGTACGCCGAATGGCTGGTGGATAAAGCCGGTAGACGATCCAGGGAACGACGGCGAGCGATATCGCGCCGGGTACGATGCCCGCGCGGAGCCAGCTCAGCCATGTGATCGGATAATGCAGAAACTCTGAAGCCATGCGCGCGGCAAGCGCATTACTTGCCTGACCCGTCAGCAAAGTCGCGGAGGTGACGCAGATCGTCTGATAGACGCCCACCATGAGAAAAGCGCCAAGACGCGACGCCGTTTCGCCCGGCTCGGACCCATAGAGTTCCGCCACCGATCGCACGATCGGCAGCACCACGCCGCCGGACCGCGCTCCACTCGACGGAATGATGCCGGCCAGCACAAAATCGGTAAGGCCCAGCGAATAGCAGACGCCCAGGGAACTATGGCCGAACAGCCGGACGAAAATCAGCGCGATCCGGCGCGCGAGGCCCGTCCGGAGCAGCGCATTCGAAATGAAGAAGGCGGCGAGCACCAGCCACACCACGGGATCGGAATAACCGGTAAGCGCCCGCTGAATGGTTAATCCGCCGAGCAGCGTGGACAGCGTCACCGCAATCAGCACCAGCGCTCCCCCGGGGATGGGTTGGAGTATCAGGCCGGCGATCGTGGCCGCAAAGATGCCGAGCAGTCGCCAGCCTGCCGGACTGACGGTCTCCGGGCGCGGGATCAGAAGCGTTACAACAAGATAGATGGCGATGAGCGTAACAGTGGCGAGGATCCGCCCGCGGGCCGTTTTGCGCAAGGTTCGAGATTATCAGGCGGACCGTAACGGGCCGCCCGGCGCGCGCGTCGCAAACTGAGAGGGATGCCCAGACCTGCCGCACTTCTGTTGGTTTCGTTGGTTTCCCTGAGCCTGAAGGCAGCCCCGCTTCTGGATGAGGGCTACCGGCAGATGTACAATCTCCGGTTCGCGGAAGCTCACCGGACATTTGCCCAATACGAACGCGAGAGTCCGGCAGACGCGATGGCTCCCCTTTCCGACGCGGCGGCGTATCTTTTTTCCGAGTTCGATCGGCTGAACATTCTGCAGGCGGAGTTCTGGACCCAGGATGAGAGTTTTCTCGACTTTCACAAGCCGGATGCCGATCCGGCAGTGAGGAGCCGGTTCGAGGCAGCGCTGGAGAAGACCCACCGCCTCGCGGAAGCCGGGTTGAAACGAGACCCCAATGACGCCAACGCGCTGCTCGCCGCGACGCTGCGGCTGGGTCTTCACGCGGACTATCTGGCGTTGATCGAGAAACGCAACTTCGCCGCGCTCGCCGAGGTGAAGCAGGCGCGCCTCCTCGCGGAGCAACTGCTGGCGAGGCATCCGGACTGCTACGATGCCTGGATCGCCGTGGGCATCGAGAACTATTTGCTGAGTCTGAAGCCCGCGCCCATCCGTTGGATCCTGCACGCGAGCGGCTCACAAACCGATCGTCAGACGGGCATCGACAAGCTCAGGCTGACCGCGGAAAAGGGTCATTACCTGCTTCCCTACGCCCGCCTCCTCCTTGCTGTGGCCGACCTTCGCGATCACGCGCCGGAGCGGGCGAAGGCCCGTCTGCAATGGCTGGCGAACGAGTTTCCCGGAAACCGGCTTTATCGCGAAGAGCTCGCGAAGCTCCACTGAGACGGGCTACTGTTCCATCGGTTGACCGAAAGCGAAAAGCGTGTTGTC
>DASZUZ010000617.1:0-6811 GCA_035547415.1 Bryobacteraceae bacterium
CTTTTCGTGATGCGAAATACCGTAAAACACTATCTGATTGCTGGCGAATGGCTTAGGCCATGGGACGAAACGGGCCGAGAATGTGGGCAACCGGCTGGTTTTTCCACGATGCGAAAAGTATTATGGTCATCGGCCCGACATTGATGCGCGAACGTCAGAATTCCGATCGCTATATCTGTCAGGCCGTCGCCAGAGCCTGCGACATCATCGATTGTTTTCAGACTCCCGAGGACCGGCTGCGTCTCAGTGAGATTGCGGCGAAGACAGGCCTGAGCACCTCAACGGCGTTTCGAATTCTTCATACCCTCGAGCAGCGCGGGCTGGTCCTGCGCGTCGGCGAACGTCAGTATCAACTCAGAATTCATCCGGCGAAGCGAAGGAAATACCGCATCGGGTTCGCGGGCCAGACCCAGGAATTCTCGTTCTCGAGGTCGGTGGCCGAAAGCGTTAAGGCAGCGTCCGCGAAGGCCGATATCGATCTGCTCGTGCTCGACAACCATTACAGTTCCAAAGCGGCGCTGCGTAATGCGGACACTTTCGTGCGGGAAAGGGTGGAACTGGCGATTGAGTTCCAGACGGATGAGCACGTGGCGCCAGTGATCTCATCAAAACTGCTGGAAGCGAATATCCCGATGATCGCCGTCGAAATTCCGCATCCCGGAGCGACTTACTACGGAGCCGATAACTACAACGCCGGGGTCATGGGCGGACGTCTTCTCGGACGATGGGCGAAGCAGCACTGGAAAGAGCCAGTGCAGGAGGTTGTCCTTCTCGAGCTGTCGATGGCTGGGTCGCTTCCGCGCGCACGTTTAACCGGCATCCTGACGGGCATTCGTGACATCATCCCTTCCATCGAAGATTCCGCCATTTTCTGGCTCGACGGGAAAGGCCAGTTCGGGACCAGCCTCGAGATGGTCAGAAAGCACCTGCGACAGAACAGGGCCAGGAGAGTCCTGATCGGCGCGATCAATGATCCGAGCGCTCTTGGCGCTTTGCGAGCGATGGAAGAGGCAGGCAGAGCGGATACCTGCGCCGCAATGGGCCAGAATGCATCCCTCGAAGCGCGCACGGAACTGAGGAAGCCATCGACGAGGCTCATCGGCTCGGTCGCCTATTTCCCCGAGTTGTACGGAAACGCTCTGATCACGCTGGCAACCGATATCCTGCAGCGCAAACCGGTTCCGCCCGCCGTGTTTGTAAAACACCAGATGGTCACGCGCGAAAACGTGGACCGTCTCTATCCGAACGACGCGCTGCTCAGCCCCGGCGAACTCGAAACTCTTCTGCTCAAATCGCGCTGATTCGTCAGACCGTCTGCACTGGCCCGTTCGGCACGATTTTTCAATATAATGGCGTCACCGTGCTCCGCCCCGTTGCGTTGACATTGGCGCTTGCCGTCGCCGGCGCTGGCCAGCAGACGGAAGAGCAGGTCCGCGGGATTTTTTCGGATCACTGCCTCGGCTGTCACGGACCCGCGCGAATGTCCGGGCTCAGCCTGAGTACACGAGAAACAATGCTGGCGGGCGGCAAGCATGGCGCTGCGATCGTTCCCGGCAAGGCATCCGAAAGTCTCCTCTATCGGGCCATTTCTCATCAGGGCGGTCTCTCGATGCCCCCGGGCAACAAGGCGCTGTCGCGTGAGCAGGTCGAAACGATCCGCAACTGGATAGACGCGGGCGCGCCGTTCACGGCAAAACAGAACACGCCGGAGCCCACATGGTGGTCCTTCGTCCGACCGGTCCGCCCGGCTGCGAAGTCGATCGACGAACTGATTCGACCCGAGAGGCAGACTGCGGACCGCCGCACGCTGATCCGTCGCGCGACCTTTGACCTGCTCGGCCTGCCGCCTTCGCCCGAAGAGGTGGACGCGTTCGTGAATGACCCGGACGCGCACGCTTACGAGAAGCTGGTCGACCGCCTGCTCGCCTCGCCGCGATACGGAGAACGCTGGGGACGGATGTGGCTGGATGTCGCGCGCTATGCGGATACCGGCGGCTATGAAACCGACGTCCTCTTTGCGAATGCGTGGCGCTACCGGGACTATGTCATCCGGTCGTTCAACAGCGACAAGCCTTACGATGTGTTCGTCAAAGAACAGGTCGCGGCCGATGAAATCTGGCCGGATAACCTCGACCTGAACGGAACCTACGAATTACCCGAATCCAAACGCCGGAATCTGGAGCGCCGCCTTGGGACCACTCTCTATACGCTCGGCGCGCTTCCCGTTGAGTACACGTTTTTCGGCGATCAGTACCGCGCCGAATGGCAGGCGGAAGCCGCCAATGTGACGGGCAACGCGTTTCTTGGCCTCACGGTGCAATGCGCCCGGTGCCACGACCATAAGTTCGACCCGATCTCGCAGCGCGATTACTACAGTCTCGGCGCGTTCTTTGCCGGCAGCGAAGATCGCGAAGTTCCCATTGTCAGTCAGATGCGCATCTACGAATACACGCGCTATCAGACCAAAGTGGAAGCCGTTGAGGAACTTCGAAAAAAATACGCCGCGCTCAAGCCTGACGATAAGGACGGCCGCGAAACGTTGCTGCGACAGATCGGCGAAGCCTGGGTCAAGACGCCTCTGCCGTACGACAGAGCGAACCTTCTGGTCCACACGGAACCCGTTCCTGAAAGCTACGTATTGCCTCGCGGCGATTCGATGAAAAAAGGCGAGAAGGTGAACCCTGCAATACCGGCGGTATTCGGTTCCTTTCCGAATCTGAACGAGCCCGGGGACGGGTGGTTCGTTCCCCGCCGCCGCAAAGCGCTCGCCGAGTGGCTCGCCTCGCGCGACAACCCGCTAACCGCGCGCGTCATGGTGAACCGCATCTGGCAGGGACATTTCGGCTCGGGAATCGTCGCGACGCCGAACGACTTCGGCCGCCAGGGCGACAAGCCGACGAATCAGCCGCTTCTCGACTATCTCGCCGTTGAATTGATGGATCACGGCTGGAGTATCAAATACCTCCACCGGCTCATCATGAATTCCGATGCTTATAGGGCACAGCGAAACCCGCGGCGCCTCGACGCCGAGGAGATCCGCGACAGCATTTTGTCCGTCGCGGGCGCGCTGAATACGAAGATGTACGGCCAGCCCGTTGTGACTCCGCTCGCCGCCGATGAGCGCGAGGCCATGCGGGACCTCACGATGTGGCCGGTCTCGAGCGATCCGTCCGAGTATGACCGGCGCAGCATTTACCTCTTCGTGAAACGCTCCTTCCGGCTGCCTCTGCTCGATACATTCGACGCGCCCGATTCGGCGGAAAGCTGCCCGCGGCGCGAATCGTCGACGGTTGCGCCGCAGGCGCTCGCGCTGATGAACAGTGAATGGACCTATCGGCAGGCGGTACGGTTCGCCGCGCGAATTGGGACGTCAGAAGATCCTGTCGGTCTTTCATGGCAACTTGCGCTGGGGCGACAACCGGATTCCGAGGAGCGCGCGAAGGCGCGGGATTATCTGTCTCGCAACAGTCTCGAGCGCCTCTGTCTTCTGCTGTTCAACATGAGTGAGTTTCTGTATGTCAACTGAAATCTCGCGCCGGCAATTGCTGCTTTCAGGACTGGGATTTCCCGCGCTGGCCGCCGCAGCGGTTACGAATCCACAGGCGGCGAAGAAACCGCAGTTTCCGGCCACCGCAAAAAGCGTCATTTTCCTCTTCATGCACGGCGGACCGTCGCATCTGGAGACGTTCGATCCCAAGCCCGCGCTCAACCGATTGGATGGACAACATGTCCCGGCCAGTTTCGGCAGCGTGCAACTCCAGTTCTCGAAATTTGAGCAATCGACTGTTTTGGGTTGCCGGCGGAAGTTCCGAAAATACGGGCAGTCAGGGATCGAGGTGTCCGATATCTTTCCCCATGTCGCGGAGCGAGTGGACGACATGGCCGTGATCCGGTCGATGTACCACGACGGCTTCACTCACACGGCGGCGTTGAACTGGCTCAATAACGGATGGCCTCGGCTCGGCCGCCCCAGTCTCGGTTCCTGGATCGTCTATGGACTGGGCAGTGAATCCGAAAATCTGCCGGCGTTCGTGGTGATGCTGGAGGGTGGGATCAAAAGCGGTCCATCGGTTTACGGTCCCGGTTTCCTCCCGGCCGCCTACCAGGGCACGCAACTCCGCGAAGGACCGGCGCCGATCCTGAACCTCAATCCTCCCCGCGGAATGAATGAGACCAGTCAGCGCGACATGCTGGACACGCTGAAGTGGTTCAATGAACGTCACATGGCGAGGAATCCTGAGGAGTCCTCGCTCGAAGCTCGCCTCGCGTCCTACGAACTGGCTTTTCGAATGCAGGTCGCCGCTCCCGAACTGGCGGATCTGTCAAAGGAAACAGCGGCTACGCGCCAGCTTTACGGTCTGGACGAGCCGAAGACGTCCGGTTTCGGTGGGAAGTGCCTGCTGGCCCGAAGGCTCGTGGAACGTGGCGTCCGCTTCGTGCAGGTCTGGTCCGGCGGGACTGGAGGAGAGGGCGATTGGGATGGCCATAAAGCATGCGACAGGAACCATGTGGAGCAGGCGGCGAAGACCGACCGGCCAATCGCGGCGCTACTCGCGGATCTTAAATCCCGCGGACTCCTCGACTCCACGCTGGTGATCTGGGGCGGAGAATTCGGCCGCACGCCGGTTTGCGACGGCAACATGAACGGCGGCGGCGGGCCCGATGGACGCGACCACAATCCCTACGGCTTTTCCATCTGGATGGCTGGTGGGGGCATCAGAGGTGGCAAGGTAATCGGAGCCACGGACGAAATCGGGCTGCGCGCGATCGAAGATCCGGTCCACGTCCATGACCTCCACGCGTCCATCCTGTATCTGCTCGGCATCGATCACACGAAACTCACCTATCCTTTCGAAGGACGCGAGTTCCGCCTGACCGATGTCGCCGGAAAAACAGATCTGGCGCGAAAGCTTCGCGGTTAGTCCCGGCTGAACGGCGAAAGAGTCGCTGATACCATGTTCACGATAGAAGGCGGAAAAATGGCAGAAGAGGACATTCAGGCAGAACTGGCCCGGCTTCGGGCGGAAAACCAGGAGCTCAAGCAGAAACGCAGCAGCACCGCCGTTTCCATGAAGGTAAGCGAAAAAGGAGCCGTCTCGGTTTACGGCCTGGGCCGTTTCCCCGTCACGCTCTATCAGGAACAGTGGCTGAAACTGCTCGGCATGGCGGATGACATCAGGAAGTTTATCGACGAGAACAAGGAGCGCCTGAAGGTCAAAGGAGACTGACGGGTCGATGCCGTTACCGGGGTCGGCACACCATCCCCGGGCGCCCGGCGGCGGACGCGATGGGGCCAGATGTTAGATTCACAATGTAACCCTATTCATGGCCTTCGCCTCGTTGCCGGAAAAAATCCTGCTAGCCGTCTTCATCTGCGCCTCCATCGCCGGTTTCTGGTGGCGATTCCGCAGAGTTGCATCCATTATCAGCGCGGCGAAGCCGGATGCTGACTTCCATATCGGCTCGCTCGGTCCGCGCCTGCGGGATTTCATTTCCGAGGTCCTGCTGCAGAGCAAGGTCATCACGCAGCGCCCCGTCGCGGGCATCACGCACGCCTTCGTTTTCTGGGGCTTCTGCGCCTTCGCGCTGATCACCATCAACCACATCGCCACCGGCTTCGGCATCCCGCTGCTCTCGCGCGAAAGCGGTTTCGGCCGGGCGTATTTCGGCTTCGTGGCGTTGTTTGCGTTAGCCGTCGCGGTATCGATCTCTTATCTCGCGTTCCGCCGGTTTGTGCTGCGCCCCATCTGGCTCGGCAAGGTTTCCTATGAATCCGGAATTATCGCGGGACTGATTTTCCTCCTGATGGTCACGTACCTTGGCGGACTCGTCTGGCCCGAGACTTCCCTCCCCGGCCATGCGATCTGGTGGTCCCACACGCTGGCGCTGCTGGTTTTTCTGCCGCTGGTTCCGCATACGAAGCACCTGCACCTGGTCCTGAGCCCCGCCACCATTCTTCTCAAGCGCGAACACTTCAGCGATATTCCCAAACTGGCGGGCGACGAAGACTTTGGGCTCGTCAACGGCAAAGATCTGACGAAGATCAGCGCCCTGCAAGCCTTTTCCTGCGTCGAATGCGGGCGTTGCACCGAGCACTGTCCGGCCTTCAATACAGGAAAGGTCCTGAATCCGAAACAAATCGTTCTGGGATTGAGGGAATACCTGAATACGGAAGGTCCCGGCTCCGAAGAGCCGCTGCTCGGTAAGCATGTCTCCGAGGAAGCCGCCTTTCAATGCACCACCTGTGGCAGTTGCGAATTTCAGTGTCCGGTAGGTATCCAGCATTTGCCCCTGATTGTCGGGATGCGGCGCGGCGCGGTGAACACGTGCGCGTGGGAGGATTCCTACGGGACGAAGCTGTTCCTCACGATGGAACGGAATGGCAATTCGCTCGGCATGGCCGCGGGCGAGCGGCAGAAGTTCATTGAGAAGAATGCGCTGCCCCTTTACGACGGCACACAGGAGTACTGCCTGTGGCTGGGCTGCATGGGCGCGTACGATCCGGCCGGCCGTGAAACGGTTCTGGCTCTCGTGAAGGTACTTCGCTATCTCGGGATCAGCTTTGGCGTACTTCGCAAAGAGAAGTGCAACGGAGACCCCGCGCGGCGCCTTGGCAACGATCTGTTGTTCACCACGCTCGCCGAGGAGAATCTGGAAACCATCGCCGGGAATAAAGTGACGAAGATGCTGAGCATCTGTCCGCACTGCGTCCGCACCATGAGCACTGACTGGAATGAAGCGGGACGGACCGTCGAGATCGAGCATCATTCGGAACTGCTTGCACGGCATCGCCACCGGCTACCGGTTCTGG
>DASZUZ010000618.1:0-2271 GCA_035547415.1 Bryobacteraceae bacterium
GCACGAAATTGCGAGGAAAATCGGGTTTCCTCTGATCGTCAAAGCGGCGTTCGGTGGAGGCGGCCGCGGTATGCGCGTCGTCGAATCGCCGGATCAGTTCGCGGGCCGGCTCGAAGAAGCCCAGCGGGAGGCGGCAGCGGCCTTCGGCAATGGCGCGGTTTTCCTCGAGCGTTACATCCGGCGGGCGAAGCACATTGAAGTGCAGATCCTCGGCGACCGGCACGGCAACATCGTGCATCTTTATGAGCGTGATTGTTCCGTACAGCGGCGTCACCAGAAGGTGGTTGAAGTTGCTCCCGCCGTCGACCTGCCATCCGGCCTGCGGAACGCGATTGCCGAAGCCGCGCTGAAACTGGCCCGCGAGGCGAATTACTACAACGCGGGCACAGTGGAGTTTCTCGTGGATGCGGACCGCGGCGAGTTCTTCTTCATCGAGGTCAATCCCCGCGTTCAGGTGGAGCATACGGTGACCGAAATGGTAACCGGCATTGACATCGTTCGCAGCCAGATCCTGATTGCGCAAGGTGAGACGCTGCACGGACCGGCCATCGCGCTTCCCCGGCAGAACGAGATTCCGCTCTACGGTTATGCCCTGCAATGCCGGGTAACGACGGAAGACCCCGCGAACAACTTCACGCCCGATTACGGACGGCTGCAGACGTACCGTTCTCCGGCCGGCTTCGGCGTGCGCCTCGATGGCGGTTCGGCCTATGGCGGCGCCACGATTACGCCTTATTACGATTCCCTGCTGGTCAAGATCAGCACCTGGGGTCGGGACTTCGAGGAAGCGTGCCACCGCATGGACCGGTCGCTGCGCGAATTCCGCGTGCGCGGCGTGAAGACCAATATCCCGTTCCTCGAAAACGTGGTCAATAACGAGGACTTTCGCGCTGGCAAGGTGACGACGTCATTCCTGGACCAGACGCCTTCGCTGTTCACGTTCGTCCCGCGCAAGGATCGCGCGACGAAGTTGCTGATGTGGCTCGGCGAGACCATCGTCAACGGTAATCCGGAGGTGGCCGGCAAAACGAAGCCGAAGCAGTTCCGGCCCGCGCCCGTCCCGGCGCATATCGCCGCGGAGCCGCCGCGCGGCACTCGGAATCTCCTCAATGAACTGGGGCCACGCGAATTCGCCAGATGGATGAGCCGCGAGCAGCGTCTGCTCATCACGGACACCACGTTCCGCGACGCGCACCAGTCTCTGCTCGCCACGCGCATGCGGACCGCCGACATGCTGCACATCGCGAACTTCGTCTCGCATCGTCTGCCGAACCTGTTCAGTCTCGAAATGTGGGGCGGAGCGACCTTCGACGTGACGATGCGGTTTTTGCTTGAAGACCCGTGGCAGAGGCTCCGCAAGCTTCGCGAGGCGATCCCGAACATCTGTTTCCAGATGCTGTTCCGGGCTTCGAACGCCGTGGGCTATACGGCTTACCCGGATAACGTGGTCCGGGAATTCGTGCTGCAGGCTGCCCGCGAAGGCATGGATATTTTCCGGATCTTCGATTCGCTGAACTGGCTTCCGAATATGCAGGTGGCGATGGAAGCCGTCCTTGAGACTGATCGTCTCTGCGAAGCGGCGATATGCTACACCGGCGATATTCTGGACCCGGCGCGCTCGAAATACACGCTGAAGTACTACGTGAAGATGGCGAAGGAACTCGAGAAGATGGGCGCGCATATTCTCGGGATCAAGGACATGGCGGGCCTCCTGCGGCCCTATGCGGCCGAGGTGCTGGTCCGCGCCTTGCGCGAAGAGGTCGGAATTCCGATCCATTTCCACACGCACGATACCAGCGGCATCAATGCCGCGTCGGTGCTGAAAGCGGCCGACGCCGGGGTTCACGTGTCGGACGCTGCCATCGCCTCGATGAGCGGCCAGACGAGTCAGCCGAACCTGAACTCGATTGTGGCCGCGCTGGCGAATACGCCGCGCGACACGGGATTGGATCTGGACGCCCTGAACCAGTGCGCGGATTACTGGGAAGCCGTTCGTACATGGTACGCGCCGTTCGATACGGGCCCGAAGAGCGGCACCGCCGAAGTCTACCTGCACGAGATGCCGGGGGGCCAGTTCACGAATCTGAAAGAGCAGGCCGAATCGATGGGCCTGGGCGAACGGTGGCCCGAGATCGCGCGCATGTACCGCGACGTCAACATGGCCTTCGGCGACATCGTAAAGGTCACGCCTTCGAGCAAAGTCGTGGGGGACCTGGCGATCTTTCTCGTCAGCCATGACATGACGATCGGGCAGTTCGCCAGTCTGCCGCC
>DASZUZ010000619.1:0-3546 GCA_035547415.1 Bryobacteraceae bacterium
TCGGATACGGAGAAGATGCTGGAAGCGGCGGAGAAGCTCTACGGTCCGTATCGCTGGGGCCGGTACGATCTGCTCGTGCTGCCTCCGAGCTTTCCGTTCGGAGGGATGGAAAATCCATGCCTGACGTTCGCCACGCCGACGGTCATCGCCGGAGATAAAAGCCTCGTGTCGCTGGTGGCGCACGAACTGGCGCATTCGTGGTCGGGGAATCTGGTGACGAACGCGACGTGGAGCGACTTCTGGCTGAACGAGGGGTATACGGTCTACTTCGAACGCCGCATTCTGGAGGAGCTATACGGGCGGAAGCGCGAAGAGATGGAGGCCGTGCTCGGGTATCAGGATCTGCAGGACGAGTTGAAGTCCCATGCGGCGAAGGACCAGATCCTGAATATCAATCTGGACGGACGCGATCCGGACGACGGCATGACGGAAATTCCGTACGAGAAGGGCGCGCTGTTTCTGCGCGAGGTGGAGCAGGCCTATGGGCGGGAGAAGTTCGACGCGTATCTGCGGGATTACTTCGACCACTTCGCGTTCCAGAGCATTACGACCCGCGAATCGCTCGACTATATGCGGCAGCATCTGTTCACGCTCGATCCGCAGGCGGCGCTGAAGATCCCGGTCAACGAGTGGGTCTATAATCCCGGGCTTCCCGCCACGGCTCCGAAGCCGCATTCGGAGGCGTTCGACGCCGTGGATAGCGAGATCCGGAACTGGATGGCCGGCCAGAGTATTTCCACTGCTGGCTGGAGCACGCAGGAGTGGCTGCATTTCCTGCGCGGGTTGCCGGAGCGGCTTGACGTGCAGCAGATGACGCGGCTGGATGCGGGATTCCACTTCACGTCGACAGGCAACAACGAAATTCTGGCGCAGTGGCTGGTGATGGCGGTGCGCAACAATTACCTTCCGGCAAAGGACCGGCTCGACGCGTTTCTGATGACGGTCGGGCGGCGGAAGTACGTCAAGCCGCTTTACGCGGCGATGGACCCGGCGCATGCGAAGGCGATCTACGAGACGGCCCGGCCGATGTACCATCCGATTACCCAGGCGACGATCGATGCGCTGCTCTCCGCGAAAAAAGAAGAGAAGTGATAGTCTCGCTGGAATGAGATCTGCTCTCGCCGGTACGGCGGCCTTATTCGCAATGACCACTATCTCCCTGAACGCGGCTACGACAGTAAAGAAGTCCGATTTTGGCAAGATGCCGGACGGCGCGGCCATTTCCCTTTACACGCTCACGAACAGCAAGGGAATGGAAGCACGGATCATGACTTATGGCGGGATCCTTGTCTCGCTGAAAGCTCCGGACCGGAAGGGCGCGATGGTCGACGTGGTTCTGGGGCACGATTCGCTGGCCGAGTATGTCGCCGATCACAAGACGTACTTCGGGGCGCTGATCGGACGGTATGCGAATCGCATCGGGCATGCGCAGTTCAAGCTGGACGGCGTGGTGTACAAGCTGCCGAAGAACGACGGCGAGAATTCGCTGCACGGCGGGACGCGCGGGTTCGATAAGCATGTATGGTCGGGCAGGGAAGTGCCGGACGGGGTGGAACTGACTTATGTCAGCAAGGACGGCGAGGAGGGGTATCCGGGCAATCTGAAGGCGGTGGTGACGTACCGTCTGCTGGATGACAACCGTTTGCAGATCCACTACGCGGCGACGACGGATAAAGATACGGTCATCAATCTGAGCAACCACTCGTACTGGAATCTGAAGGGGAGCGGCGATATTCTCGGGAACCTGGTGACGCTCAACGCGGACCGGTTTACGCCCATCGACGCGGGGCTGATCCCGACGGGCGAACTGCGTTCCGTGGCGAACACGGTATTCGACTTCCGGAAGGCGACCGCGCCGGGCGCCCGGATCAATCAGAACGATCCGCAGTTGAAGCTGGGCAAGGGGTATGACCATAACTGGGTACTGAACCGGTCCGGGGCGGGGTTGCAGCTTGCAGCGCGGGTGGAAGAGCCTTCGAGCGGGCGGGTGATGGAGGTTTACACGGATCAGCCTGGTATTCAGTTTTATACCGGGAATTTCCTGGATGGGACGGTGAAGGGGAAGGGCGGGAAGGTGGCGGCGTTCCGGTCGGCGTTGTGCCTCGAGACCCAGCATTTTCCGGATAGCCCGAATAAGCCGTCGTTTCCGAGCGCGGAGTTGAAGCCCGGGCAGAAATACGACACGACTACGGAGTTTCGGTTCAGCGCGAAGTAGGGGCGCGGGAGTTGGTGCGCCGTTCGGGGCCTTGCGCCGGCCGGAAGGCCGGCGGCGGGGCGAAGCCCCGACCCCACATGGTGCGGAGTCCTGGGTGGTGGCGGCAGCGTGAGGCTTGGGTTGGTGACGGCGGGTTCAGACTTGGGTGGTAACAGCAGGTGACAGCGGTTGGGGCACTGGCAGTGGCGGCGGGCCGGGCGCGACCTGGCTGGTACAATTAAATCAGCCGGCTTCCAAAGCCGGAATCCCTCTTTTTCCAGATTCAATCCGTGATTTCAGTAAACAACGTCAGCATGCGCTACGGCGCCAAAATTCTGTTCGAAGATGTGACCACTCTGTTTCAGGCGGGCCGGCGTTACGGCCTGACGGGTCCGAACGGCGCCGGCAAGTCGACGTTCATGAAGATCCTCACCGGGGAACTGGAGCCGCAGAAGGGCACGGTGGTGCGACCCAAGCGGGTCGGCGTGCTCAGCCAGGATCAGTTCGCGTTCGATGCGTATCGGGTGATCGACACGGTGATCATGGGGAACAAGCCGCTGTGGGCGGCCCTCGAAGAACGCGACGCGCTGTACTCCAAGGCCGACATGACCGATGAAGACGGCATGCGGTTGGGCGAACTCGAAGGCGTCGTGGCGGAAAATGACGGCTACAGCGCCGAGAGCGACGCGGCGATCCTGCTCGATGGTCTCGACATTCCGGAATCTCTGCACGAGCGGAAGATGAGTGAACTGCAAGGTGGCCAGAAAGTGCGGGTGCTGCTGGCGCAGGCGCTGTTCGGGTCGCCGGCGGCGCTGCTGCTGGACGAACCGACGAACCACCTCGATCTCGAGTCGATCCACTGGCTGCAGGACTTTCTGAACCGCTATCAGGGAACGCTGATCGTCATCTCGCACGACCGTCACTTCCTGAACAGCGTCACGACCCACACGGCCGATATCGATTATCAGGCGATCATCACGTACACCGGCGGGTATGACGACATGGTGCTGGCGAAGACGCAGATCCGGTCGCGTCTCGAGGCGGAGAACGCGCAGCGCGAGAAGAAGATTGCGCAGTTGAACGAATTCATCGCGCGGTTCTCGGCCGGTACGCGCTCGAGCCAAGTGACGTCGCGCAAGAAGGAAGTCGAGCGGCTGCAGACGAGCGATCTGGCGAAATCGAACATCCAGCGTCCGTTTATCCGGTTCGAGATGAAGCGTCCGTCCGGACGTCATGCGCTCGAGGTGAAGGGGCTTTCGAAATCGTACGGCGATCTTTCGGTGATCCGCGATTTCACGGCAAGCGTTTCGCGCGGGGAAAAGGTCGGTATCCTGGGCCGGAACGGCGCGGGA
>DASZUZ010000620.1:0-17863 GCA_035547415.1 Bryobacteraceae bacterium
ACACCGGTAGCTGATTTGCGATTTATGGCATAACAGGCCTGAGTTGCCGGGTTAATTCCGCCGGGTTTCCCCCGCTATATATTGACTGTTCGCGATCCCCGGCGCCGGGCCCGCTCTCCCCTACTGACCCCGATTCCGCGCATTCGATCCGCTCCTGTAATGTGGAGGATGCTCCAGACTCGGGAAGTCCCGCGACGCGACGTTCGAACAAGCTGGATCCTCGTGATTCTGCTGTTCTTCGCCGCCTCTATCAACTACATAGATCGCGGCAGTCTTTCCGTCGCGGCGCCCCGTCTCGCGCCTGAGTTCTCGCTCTCGCCCGCGCAACTGGGCTTTCTTCTCTCGGCTTTCTTCTGGTCGTACACCGGATTTCAATTCGTTTCCGGCTGGCTGGTCGATCGATACCCGGTGAAGTTCGTTTTCGCCGCAGGCTTCTTTCTCTGGTCGACAGCAACGGTCGCATCGGGATTCGCCCGCGGACTGATTGGCCTGGCGGCGCTCCGTCTGGTTCTCGGAACGGGAGAGAGCGTTTCTTTCCCGTGTTTTTCCAAAGTCATCGCCGCGGGATTTCCAATCGAGAAGCGGGGGCTGCCGAATGCGCTGATCGATGCCGGCACGAAACTGGGTCCCGCCGTGGGAACGCTGGCCGGCGGACTTCTCGTGGCTCGCTATGGCTGGCGCGCCATGTTCATCGCCCTCGGCGCCGGCAGCCTTCTGTGGCTTATTCCCTGGTTCGCGTGGGCGCCACGTTCCACGGATGCGGGGGGCCAGATCGATAAAACCGGCCCCACCATGCGCCAAATCCTGCGGCGTCCCGACGCATGGGGAACCTTCATCGGAAACTTTTGCTATACGTACGCCTGGTACTTCCTGCTCACATGGCTCCCGCTGTACCTTGTGCGGGAGCGGCATGTTTCACTTCAGGAGATGGCCGTCCTCGGCTCCCTGCCGTTCTGGGGAAGCGCCGGTTCCGCCGTCCTGTGCGGGTGGCTTTCGGATGTCTGGATCCGGCGCGGAGGCTCGCCGACTCTGGTTCGGAAGACTTTTGTCATCACTGGCCTGGCACTTTCCACTGTAATGGTCCCGGCCGCCGTGGTTCCTGACCTGCGCGTGTCAATGGCGCTGCTCTGCCTCGCCTACGTCGCCTTCGGCATGTACGCGTCGAACCATTGGGCGATCACGCAGACGCTCGCGGGACCCGTGGCGGCAGGCAAGTGGAGCGGCCTGAAAAACACGGTCGGGAATCTCTCTGGCGTCGTAGCTCCGATCGTCACAGGATTGCTCGTGGAGAGCACCGGCGGATTCTTTTGGGCTTTTCTGTCGCCGGCGGTTCTGGCGACGGCTGGAATCGGTTGCTATGTGTTTCTGATCAGGAAGGTGGCTCCAGTGGACTGGAGCCGGCATCGCCCGGATTAATTCGTCTGGAGCAACTGCAGCGCGGCGTTTCCGGGGCTGCCCGATCGCGCCGTCGCCTCGGATTGTTCGGATTCGAACTGCAGATGGTCCAGTCCTCCCCATTGCGCCAGTTCAAATCGATTTCGAACACCCAGTTTATGGAAGAGCCGGAACAGATAGATTTTCACGGTTCCCTCCGTAATATTCATTTCCGAGGCGATCTGCTTGTTGCGCAGTCCCTGTTTCAAAAGGCCCACAATTTCCCGTTCGCGAGGCGTGAGGGATATTTTCCGCTTCAGCGGATTCGCCTCCCGGGCGGCGCCGAAGCCGATCTGCATCTCTCCGTTCGCTACTTTTCTGAGCGATTCGGCAAGGTGCTCCGGGTGAGCTGTGCGACGAACCACGCCCCGCACGCCCAACTCCAGAGTCTTGAAGACCAGATCGAGCGGGAGCGTGTCCGACCAGAGCACCACAGGGCATGCCGGCAACCGGTCATGCAATTCCGTCAGGGTTCCGAACGTCAGCCCCCCGGTGATATCGAGGAGAACCAGGTCTGGCGTCGAAGTATGCTCGAGCGCGGCGGGAAAACTGTTCGCCGGGCAGCACGCGGCTATTTCGAACCCTTTTCCTTCAAGAGCGTGCGCAAATCCGCGCACCAATACTGGTTGATCGCTGACGGCGATTATCTTTAGCACTAAACCTCCGGGTATAAAGACGAGTTGTCAGACCGGCCGGCGCGCTGAGGCTCCGTTCGTCTGACTGCCCGCCGCCGTACCCGGCCGGGTTCCGTTGCTGCCAACCGCCTCTGCCGGGCGGTTTGTTGTTGTCAATGTTTTTTCTTCTTTGGCCGGTTCCGGCCGTTTCTGCGCCACTCGGCGCGTGCGGAATTCGTATTTCTCAATGGTCATCGCGGTCTGACCATTCGAATTGCGGACAATCCGTCCTTCCGCCACCAGTTTCAGTGGAATCTGGTTTTCCAGCCGCGCCGGCCAATCGAGAGAAACCTGCACGAGTTGCCCCTCATGAAAGCGCTCCTGACTGGTGAAGAGGAGACCTTTACTGCTGATGTTCAGGGTTTCGCTGGTACCCTGGCCAGAAAGTATCGGGTGTTCCAGCGTCTGATAGCTGACCGCGAGCCGGCAAGGGAACCGCGCATTTGTTCTCCGTTCCGCCGCTTTTCCCAGCGCGGCGTGGTTTTGACGCAGCGCTCCCTCGATGGATTTCTCGAGAGTTGAAGGATCAAGATCCTCGTAGCAGAAGAAATCATAGGCGCCCTTTCGGACGGCGGTGACTCCCGTTTCTCTGTCGTGCGAATGGCAGAGAGCGATCACGGGAGTGTTCGGGACGTGCTGCTGCAAATGGTGCAGCGTCGCCAGGCCCTGGCCGTCCGGCAGGAACAAATCGGAAAGGATCAGGTCAAACGACCCGTCCTGCAGCGAACGTAATCCGTCAAACAGCGCGTGCACGCGGGTCAGCGAAAGCTGCTCCGCGAACCTTTCGCGCACCACGGATTCCACCCTGGCAGCCACGCCGGGCTCAGCGCTGATGAACAGAATGGAACGGTCGCTCATTGCTGTTACTTTCATCCAGCATAAACCTTCCCGCGTCCGCGACGCTATTATTCAATCGAAATACTCATAGGCCACTTATGCCGCCTTCCGGGACGAGTCTCCGCCGCCCGGCTTCATAACCCGCCCGGCCAGTTTCGCGACCGCTTTTCCGAAAGGGGAATTCGCCGGGAATTCGAAGGCCTCCCGAGAAATCTTACTCATTGTGGAGTAATCGTTCGGAATTACAGCCGTAACTCCCATCTCGAACATCTGCTCGATGCTTTCGATCCAGAAGTCCTGCGGCGACATCTGGTTGCGGTTCAGGATCAGCCGGATCCGGCTCTTGTCGAAGCCCCGCCCGGTCAGCGTCTGAAGAATCGATCTCGTCTGATATAACGCCAGCACATCCGGCGCTGTAACAACAAATAACTCGTCAATATTCTGCAGGTATACCCAGTTGGCCGGGTTCAAATGCCTCCCGAGGTCCGCCAGCACCCAGCTATAATGCCGCGTCAGAAAGCGGAACAGACTCTCGATGCGCCACGGCTCCGGTATCACGGCGCTATTTCCAGGTTGTACCGCGCCGAGCAGTTCCACGCCGCCCGCCGCCGTTGCCACATAATCGGACCACGAACCCAGGTTCAGCCTCCGGACATTTTCGAAGGCCGCGCCGACGTCTTTGCGGGGCGATGTGCGCAACACCCGGTGAGCCGACGGCGACTGCTGATCCAGATCCGCCACCAGCACCCGCGCTGAAGTCCTGGCCCCCAGGATCGCCGCAGAGAGATGACACGCGAGACTGGTCGCGCCGCACCCGCCCTTCGCCGACAAGATGCCCAGCAGCCTTCCTTTCTCCACGGTCGCCAGTTGCCGCGCTTCGAGCATCGTGGCAGTCCGGTCCATTGCCTCGAAGATTCCCGGACGGACAGGCAGACACAGAAACTCGCTGGCCCCCCCTCGCATCGCCTCGATCATCTTCTCGGGGTCGGGATGCGAATGCACCGCGACAATCAACGGCGCGTCCGATCCGCCGCGAATCTTCGCAATCCAGTCCGCCACCGGGCCCGCCACGCTCGCCAGTTCGACGAAGAGCAGATCCGGCCGCTCGCGCTCCACCAGATTCGCCAACTCCAGGGCTGACATTGACGGAGTTGCGCGGAAAGCGCACGTCGCGCCCATCTCCTCCAGAGCCTCAGAAATCCCGGAAACCAGCGCAGGAGTCTCGATAACCACAGCAGTACGCCAGGGCCACGCGGTCTGCCGATGAGTCTCCACGCTCTGGGTCTCGAGAATCATGACAAGTACTACTGACTCATTAGTACCACTAAATACTCTGTTTCGAACAGCTTAACTTCGGTTATACAGCTATCGGCAACAGAGGCGGGCAACAATAGACCCACGCATTAGTGGTGTATTATTGAATTGGTCGATATGCCCCTCGTTCCGCCTTATATCGCCGCGCTGCAGCCGTATGAGCCGGGACGATCCACGGACGAAGTCCGGAGGGTGTATGGTTGCGACCGCGTTATCAAGCTGGCCTCGAATGAAAACCCGCTGGGCCCCTCGCCGTCCGCCGTCAGGGCGATGGCCGGGGCTCTCGGCGACGTTCATATCTATCCGACGGGCGGCCGCCGACTGCGCGAAGTACTGGCCAGGCAATTCGAAGTCAAAGTCGAGAACGTGATTGCCGGCAGCGGTTCGGAAGGCATCATGTCGAACATCATCCGGACCTTCCTGTGTGATGAGGACGAGGTTCTGACCGCGGAGGGGACCTTCTTCGGCTTCCGTGTTCTGGCCGAGTCGCGCGGCGTACGTTACCGTTCCGTTCCTTTGCGCGACTGGCGCTTCGACCTCCCTGCCCTGGCCGAAGCGGTCAACGAGCGGACCAAAATCATCTATCTCGCGAATCCCAACAATCCGACCGGGACCATTTTCACCCGCCATGACTTCGACGAGTTCTACCGGCATATCCCCGAACGAGTCCTGATCATTCTCGACGAGGCCTATTTCGAATACGCCCGCGACAATCCACAGTTCCCGGACTCGATGCATTATCGTTATGACAACGTCATCACGCTGCGGACATTTTCCAAGGCGTACGGGCTGGCGGGGGTTCGTATCGGATACGGATTTGCGCATGAGAATCTGATCGGGAACCTGCTGAAGGTCAAGCTGCCGTTCGAGCCTTCGAGTATCGCGGAGGCAGCGGGAATCGCCGCGCTCGGTGACCGGGAGTTCCTTTATCGCACGCTCGAAACGAATGCCCGTGGCATGCGGTTTGTCACTCGAGCACTGTCGGACATGGGCGTCCGCTTCGTTCCATCGGAAGCGAACTTCGTGATGACGCTCTGGCCTTCCGAGTTCATCGCGCGCCAGATCGTCGAAGACCTGCTGCGCGCGGGCGTGATCGTAAGACCTCTTGCGCCGTTTGGCATACCGGACGGGGTTCGTATCACTATCGGTACGAAGGAAGAAAACGAGATGCTGATTGCCGCAATGCGTCACGTTGTTACAGCGGAGGAAATCGCGTTGTGCCGGTAGCTGATTTCCTGCCGCTGAACGGCACCGACTATGTCGAGTTCTGGGTTGGAAACGCAAAGCAGGCGGCTTATTTCTACCGGGCAGCCTGGGGGATGGAACTTATCGCGTACCGGGGACCCGAGACGGGAACGCGCGATCGGGCATCGTGGGTGGTACAGGAGGGTAAGATGCGGTTCGTACTCACGTCGCCGCTTCATCCAAACGAGACGATCTCCGGTCATATTCAGCGTCATGGGGACGGCGTGCGCGACATCGCTCTTTGGGTGGATGATGCCGAGGCCGCCTGGCGCGAGACCACCGCACGCGGAGCCATCAGCGTCGCTGAACCCCACGTGATGGACGACGAAACCGGACACGTACGGATCTCCGCCATTGCGGCATACGGCGACACCATTCATTCCTTCGTGGAGCGCCGGAACTATCGGGGCGCTTTTCTCCCGGGCTTCCGACCGGTCGAAAGACCCGATCCCGTTGCCCGCCCGGTCGGCCTCAAATATATCGACCATATGGTCGGCAATGTTGGCTGGGGCGAGATGGACCGCTGGGTTCGCTTTTATCGCGACGTGATGGGTTTCAGCCTTTATCAGCACTTCGACGACAAGGACATCAGCACGGAATATTCGGCGCTGATGTCGAAGGTGATGGCGAACGGTAACGGCCGCGTCAAGTTTCCCATCAATGAACCGGCCGAAGGACGCCGCAAGTCGCAGATCGAAGAGTATCTGGAATTTTACGGCGGTCCCGGCGTCCAGCATATCGCGATGGCCACGGACGACATCATCGGGACAGTCAGCAGCCTGCGGGACCGGGGAATCGAGTTTCTGCGGGTGCCGGCGACCTATTATGCCGAGTTGCAGGATCGCGTGGGCGCAATCGACGAACCGGTGGACGAACTCGCCCGCCTGGGCATTCTGGTCGATCGCGATGACGAAGGGTATATGCTCCAGATCTTCACCAAACCGGTGGAAGACCGGCCGACGCTCTTTTACGAGATCATTCAGCGGAAAGGCAGCCGCAGTTTCGGCAAGGGCAACTTCAAGGCGCTTTTCGAAGCGATCGAGCGTGAACAGGCGGCTCGGGGCAACCTCTGAGCAGCCCCTGCCGTTTAAACTAATCTCGGATGCAGGATCCACAGAACGCGGCTGGCGAACAGGCGCGCCTTGCCAATATGCGGCACCTCGTCGAGACGCTGCACCACCTCGAAGACGGGCTCCGCAAGGGCGGTGGCCCGCAGAAGATCGAGAGACAGCACCGGGCTGGCAAACTGACCGCTCGCGAACGGATTTCGAAGCTGCTCGATCCGGGCGCCCGCTTCCTCGAAATCGGCCTGCTGGTAGCCTTCGATCAATACGAGGGTCAGGCCCCCGCAGCCGGCGTTGTCACGGGTCTTGGAAAGATCGAAGGCCGGATCGCCGTGGTGGTCGCGAATGACGCGACAGTGAAGGCGGGAGCATGGTGGCCCGAGACGATCACGAAGATTCTGCGCGCGCAGGAGATCGCGATGCGCAATCGCCTGCCGATTGTCTACCTGGTGGATTCCGCGGGCGTTAACCTTCCTTATCAGGACGGCATCTTTCCGGGCCAGTATGGCGCGGGCCGGATCTTCTTCTACAACTCGCTCATGCGTCGGAAGCTCCGCATCCCGCAGATTGCCGCCGTCATGGGGCCGTGTATCGCGGGCGGCGCGTATCTTCCGGCTCTGAGCGACATCATCATTATGGTCGAGAACACGAGCTTCATGGGCCTCGGCGGACCGAACCTGGTAAAGGGCGCCACGGGCCAGTCCATCGACCAGGAATCGCTCGGAGGCGCGCACCTGCATAACGCGACCAGCGGCGTGGCGCATTATGTCGCGAAGAACGATGAAGACTGCGTGGAGATGATCCGGGCGCGTTTCCGCCAGATGCCGATGCCGCCACCGGCGCCGCCGTCGGTGGAGCCCGCAAAGTCGGCCGACGGGCTGTACACCCTACTGCCGGCGGACCACAGGCTTCCGTATCAGGTAGAAGAATTGCTGGCCCGCATCTTCGACGGCCAGGATTTCGTGGAGTTCCAGGCCGAGTTCGCACCCGAGATGCTCTGCGCGAGCGCGTGGCTGAGCGGGCATCCCGTGGCCGTGATCGCCAACCGCCGGGGATTTCTGAAACCGCGGATCGGTGGCATCATCTATGCGGAAACCGCGCGCAAGGTCGCCTACTTCGTCGAACTGGCCGAGCGGCAGGGTGTTCCGATCATTTATGTGCAGGACGTCTCCGGCTTTATGGTCGGGCTTCAGGCGGAGAGCGAAGGCATCATCCGGGCAGGCGCGGAGATGGTTGAGACCATGTCGTGCGCGAGCGTGCCGCGCATCGTTCTTACCACCAATCATGCCAGCGGCGCCGGTTACTACGCGATGGCGGGCCAGGGCTTCGATCCGAACTTCACGTTCAGCTGGCCCACTGCCCGAGTCGGCGTGATGGAGGGGGACTCCGCGGTGCAGGCGCTCTTCTCGGCCGAAATCGACAAGCTGAAGAAGACGGGCGCCGCCATACCGGAGGATCTCGAGGAAGCCATCGGGCGAACCCGCGCCGATTATGAGCGCTGGCTCGACGCGAAGTACGCCGCGGCGCGCGGGCATTGCGACGCCGTCATCGATCCGAAAGAAACGCGCGAAGTTCTGACGCTCGCGCTCGAGGCGGCGCTGCACCGCCCGCGCGCCGCCGCACTCACACTGGAGACGCTCACATGATTCGAATCGCCAACGGACAGGGCTTCTGGGGCGACTGGCTTGAAGCGCCCGTCCGTCTGGTCGAGCAGGGCCCCATCGACTTCCTGGTGCTGGATTATCTGGCCGAGATCACCATGTCGATCCTGCAGAAACAGAAGCAGGAGGATCCGGCGATGGGCTACGCCCGCGATTTTCCGCCGCTGATCGGCCGGCTGGCGAAACGCCTCAAAGAGCGCAACATCAAGGTGGTGGCGAACGCGGGCGGGGTCAATCCAACGGCCTGCGCACGCGCGGTGCTCGCGGCGGCTCCGGGCCTCAGGGTCGCGGTCGTGCGCGGCGACGATGTTTACGGCCGGCTGGACGAATTCATTGCGAAGGGCTACGAGATGAGAGACATGGATTCGGGCGAGCCGATCTCCGGAATCCGATCACGTATCCTCTCCGCCAACGCTTATATTGGCGCCTTTCCTCTGGCCGAAGCTCTGGATTCGGGAGCCGACGTCGTGATCGCGGGCCGCTCGACCGATACCGCTCTTACGCTCGCGCCGATGATTCACAAGTTCGGCTGGAAGGCCGGGGACTGGGACAAGCTCGCCGCCGGAACGATCGCCGGTCATATTATCGAGTGCGGCGCGCAATGCTCGGGCGGCAATTGCCAGGTGGACTGGCAGAGCATAGCGAACATGGCCGATATCGGTTATCCGATTATCGAAGCGGAGCCGGATGGGTCATTCACCGTCACCAAACACGAGAAGGCCGGCGGGCGCGTTCACTCCGACACGGTGAAGGAGCAACTGCTATACGAACTGGGCGACCCGCGCCGCTACATCACGCCCGACTGCATCGCCGATTTTACGTCCATTCAGCTTGAAGACACCCGACCGGATCGCGTGCGGGTCACCGGCATTCGCGGGGGGCCGCGTCCCGCGACGCTGAAGCTTTCCATCAGCTATACGAACGGCTGGAAGGCGATCGGGACGCTCGTCTACAGTTGGCCGCAGGCTTTGGACAAAGCTCGAGCCGCCGATCGGATCGTGCGTGAGCGGCTCGATTCGCTGGGACTGAAGTACGAGGAAATCTATACGGAGTTTTTCGGGGTGAATGCGTGCCATGGCGCCGCTGCGCCGCCGAATCCCGACCCGCCGGAAGTGCAACTCCGCATCGGCGTGCGCGGCCAGGACCGGAAGGCTGTGGATCGCTTTACTCGCGAACTGATCCCGCTGGTGCTGAATGGCCCGCCCGGCGCCACGGGCTTCGGAGAAGGCCGTCCCCCGGTGCGTGAAATCGTGGCCTACTGGTCGGCGCTGGTACCGCGCGAAGAGATTCAGACCAGTGTCGAGGTGATCGCATGAAACAGCCACTTGGCAGGATCGCTCACACGCGATCGGGCGACAAAGGCGACACCTGCAACATCGGCGTGATCGCATTCCGGCCTGAACATTTCGGCGTGCTCGTCCGTGAGGTGACGCCCGAACGCGTGAAGGCGTACTTCGGCGACCTTATTCGCGGCGAGGTGGAACGGTTCGAACTGCCCAATCTGGGGGCGATCAATCTCCTGCTGCATGAGTCGCTGGGCGGAGGCGGAACCGTTTCGCTGCGCGTCGATGCCCAGGGCAAGACATATGCGGCGGCGCTGTTGGGGATGGAGATCGAAGTTGATTGAGGTCCGGCGCGACGGACCGGTTCTGCGGGTCACACTGAACCGGCCGGAAAAGCGCAACGCACTGAACACCGAACTGTGCCGGCAGCTAGTCGAGGCCTTCGATCAGGCGAGCGAAGATTCCGGCGTTAACGCTATTCTGCTGGCTGCCAATGGGCCGGCATTCTGCGCCGGCATGGATCTGCGGGAGTCGCTCGAAACCGACCCGGCGCAACTGGCGGCTCTCCACGAGCGCCTGTTCACCACGATTCATCGCATTCGGAAACCCATCATTGCGGCCGTGCATGGAGCAGCGCTTGCCGGCGGCACGGGACTGGCTGCGAACGCGCATATCGTTGTCGCGCCTCCCGATTCTCGCTTCGGCCTCACCGAGATACGGATTGGCTTGTGGCCGGTTCTGGTATTCCGGGCCGTGGCGCTTGCTGTCGGCGAACGGCGGGCAACGGAACTCAGCCTCACCGGGCGGATCTTCGGCGCCCAGGAGGCGCGGGAGTACGGGCTGGTTTCAGAGGTTGCGGATGATCCGCTCGGGCGGGCGGGCGAGATCGCAGCCGCTATTGCGGGATTCAGTTCGTTCGCCGTTTCAGAGGGTCTGGGCTACGTCGGGGAGATTCGCGGAAAGGACTGGGGCGAAGCGGGCCAGATCGGCGCGAGGGTCAGGGAACGATTGATGGCGAGCCGGGAGTTTGCCCAAAACGTAAGGGCGTTTCTCGGCAAGAAGACCTGAATGAGGAGCGGCTATGCGTTATCGGGCCGGGCGGTCCTGCCGGATGCCGCCTGGTTTATCCAATGGCTTAACATCTCTCTCAACTGTTCCGGCTTCATGGGTTTCGAGAGATAGTCGTCCATTCCGACCTGCAGGCACTTTTCGCGCTCCCCTTCCATCGCATTGGCTGTCAGCGCGATAATGACCGGCCCCCGTTCCGGAGCGAATTCCTCGCGAATGCGCCGGGTCGCTTCGAAGCCGTCCATCTCGGGCATCTGGCAGTCCATCAGGACCAAATCGAATTCGCGTGACCGAAGGGCGTCGAGCGCTTCCCGTCCGTTGCTCACTACCTCAACCTGATAACCGATCTTCGAAATCAGCAGGCGAGCCACTTTCTGGTTGACGGCGTTGTCTTCCGCGACAAGAACCAAGCCGCTGGCCTTCGCGGGGGGAAGCGATGCCGGGGTCGACTCGACAGGCAGGGGGCGGACTCCCGAGAGCAGTCCTTTCAGGCATGTCACCAGATGCGAGTCCCGAACCGGTTTCACCAGAACCTGATTGAACACGCTTTGGGTTCCCATCTGGTCACGCTCGGAATGCGAACCCAGCAACACCAGAGGCAGTGTTTCCAGTCCCGCCATGGAGCGAATTTCGGCCGCGAGTTCGCGCCCGTCTTTGCCGGGCATATGAAGGTCAGTGAGCGCCGCGGCGAAACGCCGGTCCTCTTTTAACAGAGCCAGTGCTTCCTCAGCGCTGCCGGCCGTTACTACCGAGCAACCGTTATGCTCCAGTTGTAACTGAAGGACGCGCCTATTCGTGGCGTTATCGTCAACCACAAGAATGCGCTTGCCGGTGAGACCCGGCGACACAATGTCCGGAGGCGCGGTTCCGGCCGGAACGGTGAACCAGAACTCCGACCCTCTTGCCGGCTCACTTTCCACACCGATTTCACCGCCCATCAACTCGACGAGTTTGCGCGAAATCACCAGGCCGAGTCCCGTTCCGCCGAACCTTCTCGTGGTGGATGAATCGGCCTGGCTGAACGATTGAAACAAGCGGCTCTGCGCTTCCGCCGAGATGCCGATGCCGGTATCTCTGACTCCGATTCGGACCATGCCCTCGTGAGACTGCGCCGTGACAGCAACCTCGCCCGCGGCCGTGAACTTGACCGCGTTGGAAAGCAGGTTCAGAAGAATCTGGCGTACGCGGCCGTAGTCGGCCCGCGCAATTACGGGACGCCCGGTGGGCATCGGCAAAACGACTTCCAGTTTCTTCACGTGCGCCGCCGCCGACACGATTTCCGCACACTCTTCGATTACGGCGCAGACATCGAAATCCGTGTGTTCGATCGCGACTTTACCGGCTTCGATCCGGGAAAAATCGAGAATGTCGTTGATGATCGAGAGCAGCGCCTCGCCAGAGTTTCGGATCGTCGAGACGTACTCCCGCTGTTCGCTCGAGAGCGGCGTGTCAAGAAGCAGCCCCGTCATTCCGATCACGCCGTTCATGGGCGTCCGGATCTCATGACTCATGGTGGCGAGAAAATCGCTCTTGGCGCGAGCGGCGGATTCCGCCACTTCCCGGGCCGACTGCAGTTCCAGCGACTGCGCCTTCAGTGCAATCTCATTGCGTTTGACCAGACTGACATCCTGCACAAAGCCACGCATACCGGAGTACTTTCCGGCGGCGGCTTCCGCGACCATCAGCAGATGTTTCACGGACCCGTTCGGGAGTGTCAGTTCGCATTCGTAGACACCGCGGGACGATTCGCGTTCCGCGTTCATATAAGCACGGCGAATGCGGCGGCGGTCGACGGGCGAGACAACGATGCGGTAGAGGAATTCCTCGATCGACGGCGAGCCGGCAGCCAGATCCTGCTCAAAGATGCTGTACATCGTGTCCGACCAGGTTACTTTGCCATCGGCAGCGATTTCCCAGCTTCCGATGGTGGCGAGGCGTTGCGAGTCCTCAAGCAGTTCCTGTATACGCTTGTTGCGCTCCTCGAGGCGCAGACGTTCGGTTACATCACGCGTGTTGACGACAATCCCGTTGATGAGCGGATTTTCCGTGAGGTCGGTTGCGATTGCTTCGAGATATCGAGGCTCTCCGCCCGGCAACCGATAGCGGAAGGTAAACGGAATCGAGGTGGGAGCCGCCAGCGATTCCCGCACGCTCTCCATATCGTCTTCCTGAACACCGGACAGGAAACTTCCGCCTTCTCGATTATCAGGGCGCTGACCGAAAACCTTTTCCGCGGCGCCGCTTTCATGGAGAATCCGCGCGCCCGGACCGATGATCGTGAGAGCATCCGAGCTGTTCTGGATTACCGCCTGCAGAGATCGCTCCCGCGTTTGCAGGATTTCCCGCAGCTTCCTGCGTTCCGTAATATCGCGGAAGTAAAGCGCCAGGCCTTCCGGCGCCGGGCAGGCGGAAACTTCGAGCCAGAGGCCGAGGGCCGAGTGCTTCGCCTCGAACTGCACGGGCGACTGCGTTTCCAGCGAATGAAGGAATTGTTCGCCAAAAATCATATCGACAGCAGGGAATGCTTCAGTCAGCATCGAGTCGGCCAGTTCGGGCCCTCCGAAGAGATCACGCGCCCGCTGGTTCGCGTAAGTGATTCGCCAGCTTCGATCGACCGCAAGAACACAGTCCATGGTGCTTGCGAGAACTGAGTCCAGACGGGTGGCCGTTTCGCGCAGCCAGGCTTCGGCGCGCTCGCGGCGCTTCAACTCCCGCAGGCCCACCCACCATCCGAAGAAGCCCGAAAACAGAGCGAGCGCCCATCCGGCGCGGGTCAACCAGCGGCTGATGAGAACGCTCCGCACATGACGGGCGTTTCGCGCTTTCAGAAGGACCTCTTCGCCGACGGTCAGCTTCCCGATGGATTGATCGACAGCAGCGCCGAGGTCGCGAGCCGCATCCACAAGCTGAAGCTCGATGGCCGCGTTCCTGTGGTCGGGAGAGGTTCGCGGGGCGATGGTCAGAACGCGCCGCATCATGCTATCCACGACCGAATTGAACTCGCGCAATCGAGTCAACTGGTCCGGGTTGTCGGAGACCAGTTCCTGCAGCGATGAGGTGCGTTCCCGGGCGCTTCGAAACGCCCCGTTGATCGCGGAGGCACCGGACTGCGGCAGACCCAGAGCGACGTCGCGCACGTCGTGCTCGACGTCGTGAAAAGCCAACTGCACGGCGCGAATTTCGCCGATAACAATCCGACTATGATCCAGCCAATAGGCGTTTTCGACCAGTTCGCCGGTGGTGCGGGTTGTCTCGAAACCGAGAGCGGTAATGAGGACTAAAGCAACGGCAAAACTGACCGTTATTTTCGTTCGCGGAGACCACTCTTTCACTGGCGAGCCTCAGGGGGAAGAGTGGGCATCGGAGCAGAGATCGACAGCAATACTAAGGTCAGGGTAGCGCGTCGGAACTGTATGTGCAAGCACGGTTCCGATTCGCTTACGGGAGCCTTGCGCCGGCAGGAAAGCAGGCAGCGGAACTGAAGCCCTGACCCACACGGCACAAGGGCGTTTGCTACACTATCGTTTTATGACGCTTCCCTTCGCCAGCCCGAAGCATCACCACCATCATCGGGCAATCGGTGTGCGACGGGTTCTGTCCTGATTTGATTTTGTAATCTCAAACGAAAGGATGCCCGCCGCGACGACCGGCGGGCTTTTTTATTGCGCCCGGTCACCCGGTGAATCGCGGCGGTACAGGCAATGATGAATCTCGATTTCAGCAAACTTGACGGACTGATTCCGGCGGTGGTCCAGGACGAGAAATCCGGCCGCGTGCTCATGGTCGGTTTCATGAATTCTGAAGCTTTTCAAAAGACCATCGAGTCCGGCAACGTGACTTTCTTCAGCCGCTCGCGCAATAAGCTCTGGATGAAGGGAGAGAGTTCCGGTCATGTCCTCAAAGTGAAGGACATTTCGACCGATTGCGACGACGATTCCCTCCTCATTCAGGTCGAATCGCTTGGCCCGGGCGTCTGCCACAACGGCTACGAAAGCTGCTTCTACCGCCGGCTGGAAGGCGGCGAATGGATCGAATCGGAGAAGCCGACGTACGACCCCAAAGCCGTTTACGGGGGCTCGCGATGACGAAACTCAAGCTCGGAATTCCCAAGGGAAGCCTCGAAAACGCCACGATCGACCTGTTCCGCAGGGCCGGTTTCAACATCAGCACGAGTTCACGGTCCTACTTCCCGGCGGTTGACGATCCGGAGATGGAGTGCATGCTGATCCGCGCGCAGGAGATGGCGCGCTATGTCGAAGACGGGATTCTTGACGCGGGCCTGACCGGACTTGACTGGGTCTCGGAAGTGGGCGCCGACGTGAAGGCCATCGCCGACCTGATCTACGCGAAGCAGAGCTTCGGCAAGGTGCGGTGGGTCCTCGCCGTGCCGGAAGCAAGCCCGGTTCGCTCCGTGAAGGATCTGGAAGGCAAGATTATCGCGACCGAACTCGTCGCCACCACAAAGCGGTATCTCGAGAGCCACGGCGTGCGAGCCAAGGTCGAATTCAGCTGGGGCGCCACCGAAGTGAAGCCCCCGGAGCTGGCGGATGCCATCGTGGAAGTCACCGAAACCGGGTCTTCTCTGCGGGCCAATAAGCTGCGCATTGTTGAGACGGTACTCGAATCCAACACGCAGCTAATCGCGAACAAATCGGCGTGGGCTGATAACTGGAAGCGGGGCAAGCTGGAAGACTTGAAACTCCTGCTCGATGGCGCGATTGCGGCGCTCGGAAAAGTCGGCCTCATGCTGAACGTGCATAAAAACAACCTGGAAACGGTTCTTCAGGTATTGCCGGCGCTGAAGCGCCCCACGGTTTCGCACCTGAGTGACGGCGAATGGCTGGCCGTTAACACGATCCTCGACGAGTCGACGGTGCGCACCATTATTCCGCGTCTGAAGCAGGCCGGCGGCGAAGGCATCGTCGAATATCCGCTGAACAAGATCGTGATGTAAGCGATGCTCAGAATCCTGGAATCGAAAGACATGGGCCGCGTGCTGGCGCGGCGCGCCGCGCGGATGACCGAGGCCGAGGAAACGGTTCGACCGATTCTCGACGCCGTGCGCAAACGCGGCGACAAGGCTTTGATGGAATATGCCCGGCAGTTCGACAAACTGGAGCGCAAAACCGTGCGCGTCCCGGCGAACGAACTGGCGAGCGCCGCCGAGCGGCTCGCGCCGGAGTTTCGGTCTGCTGTGGACGTGGCCGCGGGCAATGTGCGCCGTTACGCCGAGAAGCAACTGCCGCGCGAATCCTCAGGCTCGTTCGGACCGGGACTTCGGTTAGGACAGATCGTTCGTCCTCTCGATACCGTAGCCGCCTATATTCCGGCGGGGCGGTATCCCCTTCCCTCCACGCTGATCATGACTGCCGTGCCCGCACTGGTCGCGGGCGTGAAACACGTGTGCGCGGCTTGTCCGAAGGCAGTCGATGAGGTTTTCGGGACGGCGGCTCTTCTTGGCGTTGAGAATGTTTTTCAGATGGGCGGCGCCCAGGCCATCGCGGCCTTCGCTTACGGTACGAAGACCGTGCCACGCGCCGACCGGATCGTCGGGCCGGGGAATATTTATGTAGCTGCCGCCAAGAAGCTTCTGGCGGGCGAGGTCGGTATCGATTTCGTGGCAGGGCCTACCGAAATTCTCATTATTGCGGCGGATGCGGATCCGAAATTTCTTGCGGCGGATATGCTTGCGCAGGCCGAGCATGATACGGACGCGAGCGCGATTCTGCTGACCACGTCGAAGCGACTGGCGGCGAGGGTCGCGAAGGAAGTCGAGCGGCAACTGGCCACGTTGTCGACCGCCGAGGTCGCGCGGAAGGCGATCGACAGGAACAGCGCGGCGATCGTCGTTCGGTCGCTGGACGAGGCTGCGGAGCTTTCGAATGAGTTCGCGCCGGAGCATCTGGCGATTCACCACGAGGAACTGTTGCCGAAGATTCAGCACGCCGGGAGTATTTTTGTGGGGCCTTTCAGTCCGGAAGCGGCGGGGGACTATGCTTCGGGTCCCAATCATGTGCTGCCGACGAGCGGGGTCGCGCGGCTGCGGGGCGGATTGTCAGCCGCTGACTATGTCAAGGTGATTTCGGTGCAGCAACTGGATGCGCGGGCATTGGGCAAGCTCGCGCCGGCGATTACGACTCTGGCTCGGGCGGAGGGTCTGGAGGCTCATGCGCGGTCGGTGGAGGTTCGGCTTGGGTAGGGGTGGTTTGTATGTCGATACTTTGCGCCGGCCGGAAGGCAGGCGGCAGGGCGGAAGCCCCGGCCCCACACATGCGCCCGGAATAGAGTGGGTTGCGGCTGAGCGGTGGGTTTGCGAGGTGCGGATTGGGTAGGGATCTCAAGCCCCGCGGGGCGGTGCTGGGAATGGCTCCCTACTCTCCGCCTACCGGCAACCGTATCGATAAGATGCGGCTCGATTTCAACGAGAATACTGTTGGTTGCTCGCCCGCCGTGATCGACGCTTTGCGCGAGAAGCTTTCGGCGGAACGGCTGTCCGTCTATCCCGATTACACGAGCGTCAAATCGACTCTTTCCGCATTCTTCAAAGTCGCGCCGGACGAACTGCTCCTGACCAACGGCACCGACGAAGCCATTCAGGTTCTCATCAACACTTATGTCGACGATGGCGACGAGGTGATTACGCTTCGGCCCTCCTACGCGATGTACCGGTTCTATGCCGAAGTCGCGGGCGCGAAGGTCGTGGAGATTCCTTATCAGCCGCCGGCCGTCGAATTCCCGATGCAGGAATTGCTGGCCGCCATCAGTCCGCAAACCCGCGCCGTGCTCGTTTCGAATCCCAACAATCCGACAGGGAGCGCAATCGGACTCGAAGATATCCGGGTCATTCTGGAAAAAGCCCGGCATGCGGCCGTTCTGATCGACGAAGCGTATTTCGAATTCTACGGCGTCACGGCGCTCGGTCTGCTCCATGAATATCCGAATCTGTTCGTAAGCCGGACGTTTTCGAAGGTTTACGGCATGGCCGCGATGCGGATGGGTTGCCTCTTCTCCGATCGCGCGAACATCCAGTATCTGCACAAGGCGCAGTCGCCGTACAGCGTGAACATGCTCGCAGCCATGGCCGCCGAAGCCGCCGTCCGGGACACGGCGTATGTGAAGAACTATGTCGACGAGGCCCTTGCCTCGCGCGAGTTACTTCGCGAGGGGCTGGACAAACTCGGCATCTCCTATGCGCCGAGCGCGGCGAATTTTATTCTCGGGTACTTCGGCAATCGCGCTGTTGAAGTTCGCGACGCGCTGCGCGAGCAAGCCATACTCGTCCG
>DASZUZ010000621.1:0-7875 GCA_035547415.1 Bryobacteraceae bacterium
TTTGCTCTCCGTCCACTGCGACGACGAACACTGGGTGAAACGCGCCGAGGAAGTTCTGAAGCGCACGGGCGGCGAGGACATCTCTTCCTCGAGCGAAGCTTCCGCCGACTTTGCCGCGTCCGACAAACCGATGCCGAGAAACCGCGCCTCGATCGTCGAAGAACCTCTCGACCCGCTGACGCCGGTAGAGAGAATCGACGAGCCGAGAACGAGAACGGCCGGAGGAACCACGATTTACGAGCCGTAATTCCAGTGAACCCAGCCGTCCATGGATCCCATCAGGGCGGCTGGGTTCCGGTAAATCGCCGCGCATCCCGCATCCCGCAGGATCGCCGCGGCAAACCCTCCACAAAGCACACCGACCGTCCTGATGCCCGCGCCTCCGGCGGACTGCGCATCGTATGGCGTATCGCCGACCGCGATCGTCTCTTCAGCCCGCACACCGGTTCTCGCCAGCGCCGCCTGGAAGATATCCGGATGCGGTTTCGAACGCTCGGCGTCGTCGGCCGAGGTGTTCGCCTCGATCAGATCGTCGATCCGCAATACGCGCTTGTAATACTCCAGTTCGTCTTTCTTTGACGAGGACGCGAGCGCGAGCCGGATGCGTCGATCACGCAGCGCAATGAACAATTCCCGCACGTGAGGAAAGGGTTTGACCTCGCTCATGAAGTCCCTCTTCCACAGATCGGCGCGATAGTTCTTTAACTCTTCGGCAAACGCAAGCTGCTCGTCTTGTCCGAGAAATACAGGGAGCAACTGATCGCCGCCCTTGCCGATCTGAGTTCGGATCCGGCTTGCGGGAATGATCTTCCCGAATTCGCGAAATGCCCGCCGCCACGCTTCCGCGTGCATATCGACGGAATCGAGCAGAGTTCCGTCTATATCGAAGATCGCTGCTTTCGCCGTTATCATGTAAGTGTCCTGTGAACCTCGCCGTTGCCGTTCGTTCCGGATTCACAGCAGGGGTGCTGCCAATCCGCGCCGCCACCGCTGGCAACGAATGGGGTCTTATTCAGGGAACAGGGAGCAGCTTAAAGGGATGAAGAAAATTTCGATTCTCGCCTCAGTCGCTTTGCTTTTGACCGCTTGTTCGGGATCGAAGCCGGCGAGCGCACAGGGCCCGGCGAACGAGACGGCGCCCGCCACTTTCCGGGTCAACTTCGATACTTCGCGTGGCTCGTTCGTGGTCGAGATCACGCGCGAACTGGCGCCCAACGGCGCGGATCGATTCTATAACCTCGTCAAGTCGAAGTATTTTGACGGCGACCGTTTCTATCGCGTGGTGCCGGGTTTCATGGTCCAATGGGGCGCGAACGGCGATCCGGCGGTTTCAAAGGCCTGGGACGTTCCGATCCAGGACGATCCGGTCAAAACGACAAACGCGCGAGGAACCATCACCTTCGCGGCGACGAGCGCGCCGAACAGCCGCAGCACTCACATGTTCATCAATTACGCGGATAACGCGAGACTCGATCAGATGGGCTTCGCGCCGATCGGGAAAGTGGTGAGCGGCATGGAGAATGTGGATCAGATCTATTCGGGTGACGGAGAACGGCCGGACCAGGAGCAGATTCGTGACGAAGGCAACGCTTATCTGCAGAAAGAATTCCCGAACCTCGATTACATCAAGACAGCCCGGATCGCTCAGTAACGGCGAACGGGGCATCCGCGAGCCGGACGAAATCGATACTCGAGCAGCCCGTCTATTGCCGTCCAGGTGCTGTGATAGCGGGTGTAGATACTCTTCTCGTCCGGCGCGCCCCAGCTTCCATCGGCGTTCTGCGTTGACAAAAGGAACCGGACGCCATCGGCGATCAGAGGGTCCCGCGACGTCAGGCCGAACGATCGCAGGCTGTCGAGAAATTCTCCCAGCGTTTCCGAATCGCGAAGCGCAATCATCTCGCGGAGATGCGCCACCAGATATTCATATTCCGGACGAAGGCAATTTCGGTCCAGAGAGTACGCGCCATAGTCGTTCAATGTGTAGACCAGGTGCGTAATCGAGTAGACCACCGAACGGAATTCATCCGACCCGGCCGGGTGGGCTGGATATGGCCGCATGGCCGGGAGCCATCGCACAATGTCGCGATAGCTCGCGCCCAGCCTCACGTCGAAGAAATTGCCTGCGTGCGCCGCAATCAGTGCATCGCACCACACGTCCCAGGAACCCGGCGGTCCGCGCCGCGGGTCGAAGGCGAAGAAATCCCGAGGAGTGAAAGTACGGGCGCGGCGGCGCAGTTGCGACCGTAGTCCGGGGGTTCGAACGCCCAGCGCATTCGCGGCGGCGGCGCCGGTGGCGAGGTTCACCAGGTCGTCCACTGTGGCGTCCGGCGGCACGCCCGGGTGCATCCGCGACCACTGAAGGGCCAGTTGGCGCGCCGTGGAACCGGTTATCGCGCGCACCTCCGGATCCGCCGCGACGGTTGACGTCGTATAGAAGCACCAAAGGAGATCCTCGCCGTCCTCCGCGAAATACTCCGGATTCAGTGCAACGGATTGAAGAAAGGCGATGCCGCGCCGGATCGCGCCGCCCGGAGCCGTGTTTTGGGCGTGCAGATGCACGCCAAAAACCAGGCCCGCTATCGCGCCGATGAGTGAGGCGCGCCGGAATGGATGGCGGGGCCGGGCGCTTGTTCCGCCAGTATTCGCGCCTCGAGGCCGAGCATTTGCCGCCATCGTCCTTCCACCTCTTTCGCGTTCCCGATTTTATGGGCCAGCTTCAGGAAAATCCTGTAGTGGCCCAACTCCGACGAATACAACGCCCTGTAGAAGGACTGCAACTCGGCGTCAGCCGATACGGCCGACGCGAGCACCGCAAACCGCTCGCAGGAGCGGGCCTCGATTAATGCGGAGACCAACAGACGGTCGATGATCTCGCCCGTGCCGCCCTTGCGGACCAGCAGGCGCAGCGCGTTCGCATAGGGATTCTTATGAACGCGATCGAGCCGCCCGCCGCGCCGCGTCAGAATTCGCATCACCTGAGCGAGATGCGCCGTCTCGTCCCGCGCCACAGCGGTCATGGTTTCGACCCAGCCGGGGGTCCAGTCGCCCGGCCAGCGCGTCAGCAGTTCCAACGCGTTGTTGGCGGCTTTTTTCTCGAGAAACGCATGATCGATCAGCAGGCTGACGGGGTCGGACAGGACAGCGTCGCCCCACTCAGGAGGCGTGCGGGAATGCAGCGGAAGATCGTCTGTGGCCGTGGATCCCGCGTCAGGACTCATTGATCCAAAGTATCGCGCGCCGCCCTGAACCGGCCGGACTGTCGCCCCGTTCGCTATCATCGAAGAATGACGGGGCTCGTCGGGATCGGCGCGGCGGCGGATCTGGAAATCAAGCAGGAAAAGCTCCTCGGGCTTCTTCGCGATATGGGCGATGTGATTGTCGCTTATTCCGGCGGAACGGATTCCGCCTATCTGGCGTGGGCCGCGAAACAGGCTCTCGGTGACCGCGCCATCGCGATCACGGCCGATTCCGCATCCATTCCGGCGTCCCACAAACGCGACGCGGAGGATTTCGTCCGCCACTTCGGGATTCGCCACGAATACGTCGAAACCCGCGAGTTCGAGAATCCCGACTATCTGAAAAACGACGCCAACCGCTGCTTCCACTGCAAAGACGAACTCTTTACGGTTCTGGAGAAGATCGAGGGCGAACGGAGCTCTTCGACGATCGTTTACGGCGTGAACAAGGACGATCTCGGCGATTACCGGCCGGGCCAGCGCGCGGCGAAACTGCACCAGGTGAAAGCCCCGCTGGTGGACGCCGATCTGACGAAGGCCGAAATTCGTGAACTCTCGCGGCGCGCCGGACTGCCGACCTGGGACCGTCCCGCGGCGGCATGCCTGAGCTCGCGCATTCCGTACGGAACCCCGGTCACGATCCGGAATATTCGTACCGTCGAGGTCGGCGAAGAAGAAATGAAGGCGCTGGGCTTCCGCCAGTTCCGGACGCGTTTTCATGGCGAGCTGGTTCGGATTGAAGTGGCCCCGGAAGAATTGCCGAAGGCGCTGAACCTCGAAATGGCGGGCCGGCTCACGCGCATTTTCAAGGGCCTCGGATACAAATACGTGACGCTCGATCTCGAAGGATACCGGCAGGGCTCGCTTAATGAAGTCCTGCCGCATTGAAAGTGTCCTCCGGTTCCACGACTGAAGCGGCAACACGTCCACGGCGATCGCGGGGAGCGGCGAGTCTGGTCGCCGCGGGAATTTTTCTCAGCCGGATCGCGGGCTTCATCCGGGAGCATTATCTTGCCCGGTATTTCGGCAGCAGCGACGCCGCCGATGCCTTTCGCATCGCGTTCCGCATCCCGAACTTTCTGCAGAACCTCTTCGGCGAAGGCGTGCTCGCGGCTTCCTTCATACCCGTTTACGCGGGTCTGCTGGCGCGTCAGGAAGAGGAAGAAGCGGGACGGGTCGCCGGAGCCGTGTTCGCCCTGCTTGCGCTGTTCACGTCCGTTCTGACGCTGGCCGGCATCCTCGCGAGCCCGCTGCTCGTGGCTGTTTTGGGCTATGGATTCAGCGGCCCGAAGCGGGAACTGACGATTCTGCTGGTCCGGATCCTTTTTCCCGGCGCGGGACTGCTGGTGATGTCGGCATGGTGTCTTGGCGTCCTGAACAGCCACCGGCGCTTCTTTCTCTCCTACAGCGTTTCAGTGCTGTGGAACCTGGCGATCATCACTTCCCTGTTGTGGTACGGGCCGCACGCCGCCGAACAGCGGCTGGCGGTGATCGTTTCATGGGCGTCTGTGGTCGGTTGCGGCCTGCAGTTCGGAGTGCAACTGCCGGTGGTGCTCCAGCTGGCTCGTCCGCTGCGTATCGAACTGGCGACGCGCCTCGCCAGCGTACGCACCGTGATGCGGAATTTCGGTCCGGTTTTCGTCAGCCGCGGCGTGGTGCAGATCAGTTCCTACATCGATTCGATGCTGGCGAGTCCCATCTCGGGCGGCGTGGCGATGCACGGGTATGTGGTCAACATCAGCACGCTGCCGGTGAGCCTTTTCGGCATGTCCGTGTCGGCGTCCGAACTGCCCGAAATGTCGAGCGCTCTCGGAGCGGAAGCCGAAGTGGCTTCGTATCTCCGGAAACGGCTCGTGAGCGGACTGCGGCGGATCACGTTTTTCGTCGTGCCGTCGGTGGTCGCGTTCATCGCACTGGGCGATCTGATCATTGCGGCGATTCTGAAAAGCGGAAAGTTTCAGGCGGCCCAGACGGAATGGGCGTGGGGCATCCTTGCCGGCTCGGGCATCGGTCTGCTCGCCTCCACACAGGGGCGTTTGTATTCCTCGACGTTTTACGCACTGAAGGACACCCGCACACCGCTGCGCTTCGCCGTTATCCGCATCGCTCTCACCACGGTGCTCGGCTACATCTGCGCCAGACACGTACCGGTCTGGCTGGGCATCGATCCGAAGTGGGGGATTGCGGGGCTGACCGCGTCGGCGGGCGTCAGCGGCTGGATCGAATTCCTGCTGCTGCGCAGCGCTCTCGCCCGGCGAATCGGATCGGAATCGATCGGCTTCGGTTACATGGCGCGACTCTGGACCGCGGCGCTGGCGAGCGCGGGGCTTGCCTGGGCGATCAAGCTGTCCCTGCACTGGAGCAGCAGCCCGAAGCTCCTCGCGATCGCGACGCTGGGACCGTTTGGAATTCTTTATCTGTTGCTGGCGGATCCGACGCAGACCCGCGAACTGCTGGCCCGCTTTACAGGTGGTAGAGCATCAGGTAAACCACCACGCCCGTGACGCTCACATAAAGCCAGATCGGGAGAGTCCACCGCGCGATGGCGCGATGGCGGTCAAAGCGGGCCGCGAGCCCGCGGTTCAGCGTGATAATCGCCAGAACGGGGACGGCGGCGGCCAGAACCGTATGGGTTCCCAGGATCCAGAGATACGCCGTTCTGATGAATCCCGTGCCCTGGAAATACACGATCTTCGCGTGCGCGTGATAAACGAGGTAGCTGACCAGAAATGCGGTCGAGACCGCAAACGCCGCAATCATCACCCGGCGGTGCGTTCCGATCCGACGCTGCCGGATCAGCAGGAAGCCGATCACGAGCAGCACGGCCGCGGTTCCGTTCAGGAACGCGTTGACCGTCGGCAGGGACTCATAGAAGTTCAAGCGGGTTCTTTCTCAAGCCGCGCGGCGTCATGCGCCACCTTCGCGACGGGATCGCCCTCGGCGATGCCATAGTAGCCACGAATACGGCCCTTTTTATCGACCAGCACGAACCGCGTGCTGTGGTCCATTCCGGCGCCGATCGTGCCCAACTTGAATGCATCGTGATCGAGCATATTCAGCGTATCCTTGCTGCCGGTGAGGAACGACCATCGCGAATCGTCAGCCGCGAAGCGTTTGCCATACGCCGCAAGAACCGGCGGCGTGTCGTTCTGCGGATCGACCGTGAATGAAACCAGCTTCACACTCGCGTCGGTTTTGTTCTGCAGGGCGCGCATCCGGGAACTCATCCGCGGACACGGCCCCTGACAGGTGGTGTAGATGAAATCGGCCACCCAGACGTGGCCATCGAGAGAAGCTCGGGTGAATGTCTTGCCCTGCTGGTTCGTCAGTTCGAAGGGCGGCACGTCACCGAGAATCCGCAAAGGCTTATCGCTCGCGCAACCGGCGAGCAGCAGAACGAGTACCAGATACCTGCGCATTTACAAAGAGGGACGGTCGAAAACCATCAGCCCGTAGATCATCGGCAGATATATCACCGACGCGAGCAGCACCTGCCGCGCCCGAACGTTCGTCCGTTCGAACGCGACCCGAATTCCGGTATAGAGAAACCAGGCGCCCAACAGCAACGCGCCAACCATGTAGATCTTCCCGGACATCCCGAGCAGCGCGGGGAAGAGGCTGACGGGGATGAGGGTCGATGCATAAAGCACGATCTGGCGAGCCGTGGACATGCCATCCGGCTCCACGACCGGCAGCATGCGGATGCCCGCGCGGGCGTAATCCTCGCGGTACATCCACGCAATCGCGAGGAAGTGCGGGAACTGCCACACAAACAAAATGGCGAAGAGGGTCCAGGCTTCCCGGGTCAAGGCTCCATACGAGGCGGCGTACCCCATCAGCGGGGGCACTGCGCCAGGCAGAGCGCCGATAACCGTTGAAAGGTGAGAACGCTGTTTGAGCGGCGTGTAGAGGAACAGATAGGAACCCAGCGTCATCGCCCCCAGAACCGCCGTCAGCAGATTGACGCCGAGAGCAAGCTCCGCGAAGCCGGCGACCGCCAAAACGATTCCGAACCACAGCGCATGGTTGGCCGTCATCTTCCCTGCCGGCAGCGGACGCGCGGCGGTCCGCCGCATGAGACGGTCCGCTTCCCGTTCGTACCACTGGTTGAGCGCCGCCGTGCCGGAGGCGATCAGCCCCGTACCCACGAGGGTATGCAGCAGCAAAAGCCAGTCCGGCAAGCCGTTCCACTCACGCTTCAGGCCGAAGAAATAACCAACGCCCGTGCTCATCAGGATGAGCCAGGTGATGCGGGGCTTCGTGAGTGCGATGTATTCGCGCATCAGGAAAGCGCCGCGACGCGATTTGCGGAGAACTCGAGCACCGGGGACGTCAGGTTCCGGCGCACCAGAATGGCGAGCGCCACGCTCGTCGCCATGGTCAGCGCGCCCACAGCCACATGAAGCACCGTGAAAGTCACCATCAGGGGCATCGGCTGAACGGCATCGGCATAAGCGATCCGCGTCATGTAAGCCGCAATCCCGAGGAAAACCTGCGTCATGGTGATGCCGATCAGCGTCAGCGCGCCCAGTCGCAACTCACGATTCTGTGCGTAATGAAGCAGAATGCGCAACGAAACCCAAAGTACCACGAAGGTTACAATCGGCGACCCGCAGATATGGTAGATGGACCCGAT
>DASZUZ010000622.1:0-4305 GCA_035547415.1 Bryobacteraceae bacterium
GCGAACTGCCTGCGGAACGACCTCCGCGTCCGCGGGGTCCGGAACGGAACGTCGTGATCACGGAATGGGATTGGGCCGATCCTCATGCTTACCTGCATGACGAGATCGCCACGGACAAACGCAACCCGTCCGTCAATGCGAATGGCCCGATATATGGATCGGCGGAACTGAGCGCCGATTATCTGCCCGTGCTCGATCCCGTCCATAATACGCGCAGCGAAGTCAAGGTGCCGGTTCGCGACCCGGGCACGCCGGTCGGCGCGGGGGCTCCTCTGAAGCCGTCGGCCTATTGGGGCGACGAACCGATCTGGAACAGCAAGGCGAACGTGCACAACCCGATGTTCGACGAAAAGGGCCGCGTGTGGTTCACCTCGCGGGTCGGGCCGAGCGCGAATCCGCCGTTTTGTGAAGAAGGGTCGAATCAGCCTTCGGCGCAACTGTTTCCACTGAAGACGTCGGAGCGGCATCTCGCCATGTACGACCCGAAGAGTGGAGAAGTCACGCTGATCAGGACGTGCTACAGCACGCATCACCTCCAGTTCGCGCAGGACGCGAACAATACTTTGTGGACCAGCAGCGGCGGCGGTGGCGGTGTCGTCGGCTGGCTCAACGTGAAGATGTTCGAGGCTACGCACGATGAAGAGAAATCGCAGGGCTGGACCGCGCTTGTGCTCGATACGAACGGCAACGGAAAACGCGATGCCTATGTAGAGCCCAACCAGCCGGTGGACCCGGCGAAAGACAAACGGATCAATGCGGCGTTTTATGGCGTGACGGTCAGCCCTGCGGACGGATCGGTGTGGGGATCGGTGCTGGGCTTCCCGGGATCGGTGGTCCGGCTGGTTCCCGGCTCGAATCCCCCGGCGACCGCTCTTGCTGAGGTCTACGAGTTACCCTGGGAGAATTCCAGAGCGAAAGTGCAGGGGTTCGCGCCTCGGGGGCTCGATATCGATACGAATGGCGTGGTGTGGACTGTCGCCGCCAGTGGGCACTTCGCGAGCTTCGACCGCCGCAAATGCAAAGGGCCGCTGAATGGACCGAACGCCACCGGACAGCATTGCCCCGAGGGCTGGACACTCTATCCATTCCCGGGTCCGCGCTTCAAAGGGTCCGAGTACGCCGCCGACACGGCTTACTACGATTGGGTCGATCAGTTCGACACGTTCGGACTCGGGAAGAACGTCCCGATCGCGACCGGCAGCGGGTCGGATTCGCTGCTTGCTCTTGTGAACGGCAGATGGGAAGTGCTCCGCGTTCCATACCCCATGGGCTTCTATTCGAAGGGGCTGGATGGACGGATTGACGACCCGCGAGCCGGGTGGAAAGGGAAAGGACTGTGGTCCACCTGGGGCACGCGGGCGCCATTTCATGCGGAGACGGGAAAAGGAACTACCAGCAAAGTCGTGAAGTTTCAACTGAGGCCGGATCCGCTGGCCCACTGAGCGAACTGCCTGGCGCCGGTTACTTCGGGTCGGTTCCCGGGATCTCCCGCGACCGCTCTTCGCGGCGCTTCGCCCAATAACGCTTCATCCGTTCGGAGACCTCCCGCCGGGCGGGTCCATCCATGAACTTCCGTCCCCGGCGGCTGCTGCTGCGACCCACACCGCCGGTTCGGGCAACATCCTCCAGCGCCTGGATCAGATTGTCCAGGCGCTTTCTTTCCTCCAGTAGTGCGCGAATGACCTGATAAAGATCCACATAGGATTTATCGGATCAGCGGGTCAGAAACGGCCATTTCCCGACAAAGTGTATCCCGTAGTGCTGTGCGATTAAGTACGATGCCGCAGCCACGACCACCAGACCAATCCCGAACCATTTCAGGAACACGGGCCATGGGAACCGGCGATTTTCGCGTTTCAGGACCAGCAGATAGCTGGCGAAGATGCCGATGTAAAACAGAATGATCATCGGCGTCGCGAACAAAGCGAGATTGAAAATGTCGCCCGTCGGCGTGATTACGGCTGCGAGTACAACGATCGCAAGAATCGCGTACCGGCTATGCCGCACCAGAAACGCGGGATTGGCGACCCGGATCAGCGTCAGGAGAAATAACAGAACGGGAATCTCGAAGATCACGCCGACGCCGAGCATCACGTCAACAAAGATTTCGTAGTAGCGGTTGACGTCCACCACCGGGTGGATGCCGGATCCGATGCCCAGCCCGAGCAGGAATTCGAGTCCGTAGCGGAACGCCACGAAATAGGCGAAGAGGCCGCCCATGATGAACAGCAGCGAACTGGAAATGACGAACGGAGCGGCCCAGCGGCGTTCCCGTTTGTAGAGGCCCGGCGAAATAAACGCCCAGACCTGGTACAGAACCCAGGGCGACGACAGGAAAATCGCGCAGAGGAGCGGGATCTTCATCCAGATGATCTGGAACGCGTCCATCGGATCGATGAGCGCCAGATCGGGTGGAATGACGTTCAGATGCTCCAGAGCGGTTTTCGCCGGCTGCCGAATGATGTCCCACAACTGAGGGCCAAGAAAAAGGCAGATCGCGAACGCGATGCCCATGCCGGCGAGCGCTCGCAAAATGCGGCTTCTGAGTTCCTCGAGATGCTCGAGAAAACTCATCCGCGCCATGCCCTCTTCTTCTTCCTCCTCCTCTTCGGGAGGCTCGGGCGGTCCTGGCGGAGAACCCGAACCGCCGGGCGGCCTCGAAGGTGGAGGCGGGGCCGGCGGCGCGGGCGGGGTTAGTGTAACGGCATTTCCCGGCTGGCCGTAGGAAGACGACCAGTCGTCGGCATAAGAATGCGTCTCATCGAGGTGCGTATGCGACGCGTCGGTGACGAGTTCCCCGGTAACCGGCTCTCCGCCGCCATCGTGCGGCGGCAGTTCGCTGTTTGGGAATGAGGCAGGCTCGTGGTGTGGCGATTGATCGCCTGAGGAAGCCGGGGCTTCCTGCGGATCGTCGGGAAATGCCATTGAAACGTCTTAGCTGTTGACCGGCTTCTCGGTGGCCTGCTCCGTTGTTCCATGCGGAGCTGCTTCATGGGAAACGACGGAGTGACCGGCTTCGGTATGTCCGTTCGCGGACGGCTCAGCCGAATACGAAACATGGTCCACATGCCCGTTTTCCAGATGCCCGCTCGCGATCGAACCGGCGGCTGCTTCGATCTGAAGCGGAGCCGCTGACCCAGCGCCCAAACTTGCGGATGCACCGGTTGTCGACGTGTTGGTTACGGTGGAATCGTAGGAACCGTCGTAATAGGACGAGTCGTACGAGGAATGGTCGTAGTTGTAGCTATCGGACTGATAGCTGGTTGCCGTCAATTCCCTGATTCCGGACTCCCGCTCCAGGTTTTGCATCTCGCGGTCGAAAGTGGCCTTGAGATCACTTTGCGCGCGACGGAACTCAGTCATCGCCTTCCCGATTGTCCTGCCGAGTTCGGGTAACTTCTTCGGACCGAACAGAAGCAGGGCGAGGATGAAGATGAAGATCAGCTCCTGTGTACCCAGCGGACCCATTTAAAGGAAATAGCCTCCACCCGTATTGTAAGCCACCCGAAAGCGCGGCGACATGTGGGGCGGGGGCTTCAGCCTGGCGTACTCACCTCACCACCGCCCCTTCCACCGCCGCCACCAATCCGTGTTCCCCAGATTCAGCGCATCCCAGGCCCCATCGATCGCGCCCGAGTCTCCCGCGAGAATCGCCTCCCGCGTAACTTGCCGCGGCAGTCTCACCAGCGCGGACAGCCGGTCAAACACCTGTCCGCGCTGCTCGCCCCGGGTCCGCACCAGCAGATGCCACAGCGTCAATGCGTCGCGTTCTCTCGATGCGGACACCGCTTCGCCAAGCGCCCGGGCATCGCCTGTCGCGTCGAACCTCTCGACTGCGCCGCGAAGCGCGGCCGGCGCATCCGAATACCACGGAGTGCCCGGCCCCCGCCCCGGCCTCGTGATGCACGCGGCGCCCGCCGGAATGAACGACTCGCGCGTGCGCCACTCAAACGCAACCCAGCCTGTCTCCACCGTCAGCAGTCCCGTTCCGTTCTTCGAGACATGCAGCGTATAACGGCATCCGAGATCGATGGTCTTCGCCGATGGCGTGTCCACCACGAACCGTCCCGGCGGCGCCCAGATAAATGCGTGGATCGTTCCGCGCTGCAGGTCGAAGCGCTGCTCGTGTTCCGTCGCCGCGACCAGCCGCAGCCGGGAATCCGGCTCCAAACGGACCTCACCGGTCACGGCGGACTCGATCTTCAGGCCGTCGGACGCCCCGGTTTCAATCGTCTGACCGGCGCGCAGCGGCTCTCCGTTCGACACGCGCCAGTTCGTCAATGGGCCGGGATGACGAAGCCATGG
>DASZUZ010000623.1:0-3161 GCA_035547415.1 Bryobacteraceae bacterium
CGGACCGGCTGACCTTCATCAAGACGGTCAACACCGAGGAGATCAATCACGACCCGGCCGTCACGATGGCGCAAACCGGATTCCGGCTGGGCGGACGGCCGAGCATGGGCGCGTGGGTATCCTACGGGATCGGCTGCGAAACCGACAATCTGCCGGCCTTCTGCGTGATGATCTCGAGTTCCGGCGGGGGGCAGCCGTTGTATGACCGTCTCTGGGGAAGCGCGTTCCTGCCCAGCCGATACCAGGGCGTGAAGTTTCGCTCTTCCGGCGACCCGGTACTCTACCTCTCAAATCCGCCGGGCTTCACCGGCGAGAACCGCCGCACCTTTCTCGACGCGTTGGGCGAACTCAACAAAACGAGTTTCGATGAGTTCGGCGATCCCGAAATCACTGCCCGCGTCACGCAATATGAGATGGCATACCGGATGCAGACCTCGGTACCCGAGCTGACCGACACATCGAAGGAGCCGGCGCACACTTTCGAGTTGTACGGCGAAGACGCGCGAAAACCGGGAACGTTCGCGGCCAACTGCCTGCTGGCGCGCCGCCTGGCCGAGCGGGGCGTTCGATTCATCCAGCTCTATCATCGCGACTGGGACCATCATGGACAACTGCCGGCGAACCTGCCGAAACGTTGTAAGGATGTCGATCAGGCGTCGGCAGCCCTGATCACGGACCTCGCACAGCGCGGCATGCTGGACGACACTCTTGTGATCTGGGGCGGCGAGTTCGGCCGAACCGTGTACTGCCAGGGCCATCTGACGGCGACCGACTACGGCCGCGATCATCATGGACGGTGTTTCACGATGTGGGTGGCGGGCGGCGGAATCAAGCCGGGCATCACTATGGGCGAGACGGACGATTACGGATACAACATCGTCAAAGATGGCGTGCACGTCCACGATCTGCAGGCGACGATTCTTTATTGCCTGGGAATCGACCATAAGAGACTGACCTACCGTTTTCAGGGCCGGGATTTCCGGCTCACCGACGTCGGTGGAAACGTGGTGCGCCAACTCGTCTGAACCTCAGAAGGTTCCGACAACGGAGCGGCGTTCCAGCGCGCGCTCGGGGACATCCAAATTGTAGAGGCAAACGTGATCGAAGGCCCACAGGTTGTTGGCGCCGATTCCCGCGCCGCGGGCCAGCGCAAGTTCCCTGTGCCACGGAGTCGCCGAGCCGAAGACCGGAATCAGATAGCGAACGGCATTGAGCGGCCATCCGAACGAAGGAAACAGTCTGATGGCTTCGAGCGCCAGATCGAGATTGCGCATGCCCGTTGCGAACGCGAGCGCCTCGACTTTGATCGTGTCGAGACCGCTTGAAGACTGTTGCTGCCACTCGACGGGGAGGTTGATGAAGCGGTTCAGCCGGCCTCCCAGAGAAGGGTTGTCGAGCGGTACGGGTACCGGATAGTTGACGTCGAACGGCCAGAGCACTTCACACCGGACGGACGGGTAGGCGGAGCGGAGATCGGCGACAAGGGCGGCAAGATGGTCGCGCAGCCGGTTGCGGAGAAATGTGGCATCCTCGCCGTCGTTCACGGATGAGTCGTCATTGGGTGTGAGGAAGACGTGCAGAGGACGGCCGAGCGCCAATTGCGCCGCCGCCATCGTTTCGTCGTCGTAGAACGCCATCCCGCCTGGGCCGGCAAAGTACCACCAGAGGAATTCGCCGTATTGAACCGATGGAGTCAGGCCGGCAGCGGACTGCAGTTGAGCGATGTTGCGGTACACCGCTTTCTGATAGGCCAGCATTCTGGATGAGCCCACGGCGCAGTGGTTCGAGACGAGCGATCCGAAGCCGGTCGCCGTGGACACAGCTGTTCGTTCCGAATCCGGGAAACGGGCCGCGTAACCATCCGGCGGGTTCACGAGCTCCATGGAGCAGGCTGTGACGATCTGACGGCCACGGGTCTGGCATTGGGCATAGAAGTCGGCGTGCCAATCGCGGGCCGCACGATTCAGGGGAGGATTGGCGGCATCGTCGATCACCCAGGTTCCATACTGGCCGGCAGCAGGCTGCTGAGTCACTGCGGCCAGGCCTGCCGCCGAGGTAACCGACACGGCCAGCGTGAGATTGTAGGCGGGCGCCGGGGAGCGACCCGCAATGGTGAGGACGTCGCCGGTGGCGGATGCCCATGCGCCCACGAAGACGCTGTTGATGTAAGCGGCGAAATGCCTGGCAATCGTTTCCAGTGTGTCCGCGGGAAAGACGTCTTTGCGCAGGGATGTTCCGTTCAGATCGACCAGGATCGCGTCTCCGGCGACGAAAGTCCCGGAGAATGCGATCTGAGCGGTGGAGACGAAGCCACCGGCCAGTGTCCGTTCGTTCCACCAGAAAACGCCGAGATATTCATTCATGGGACCGGCGTAGCCAAGCTTGTCCATGATCCACATCAGGCGCGAGGGCGAGAGTTTGTAGGTGTGATCGGTGTCAAAATCGAGCGCGGGAGAAATATCGCGGGGGGTTAGCGCATCGGGCACGTCAGAGGCGACAGCAGCCTCGAGAAAATCGAAATAGAAGACGCCCGGTTGCGCGAGGCGGATCGTAACGGTATGGCGACCCGCTGCAACGGCGGTTCTGATTCGGCGTCTGGTGACAACGGCGGAACCGGTATTGAGATAGCAGTTCAGCGTCGTTTCGGTATCGCCGTCGAGCCGGATTCCCGCAGCGCCCCGGTCGACATATAGAGAGGTACCGATATAGATATCGTGGGGGAACTGGCAGGTGTAAGTGACGGTGACTGACGCCGCCGTGTCGCTGGTTGCCTTCGCGAAGTACCCGGAATAAAAGCCCGACTCCGCGTTCCAACTTCCCTGATAAACGCACGCTCTGTCGTCTTCTTCGATTCGGACGCTGCCGGGACCGGCGACGGTGAGATATCTGGCGTCTTCGGGGCCGCTTAACTGCCAGTTGGAGAAGACCGCCTGCCATTCGCACGCCGAGTACGGTCCGACGATCAGGGACGGCGCGAAGGTCAGCCAGCATTGACGGAGCTGGTCGATGCCCAGCGCGGCGAAATCAAGGACACAGTTCCATGTGACCGCTGAACTGCCGCCGGAGAGCTGGATGCTGGACTGGTCAAGCGTCAGGGTAGGCGTTTTGGAGAGCGTGTAGAGCTGAATCAGGTTGCCGTCTCTCCCCCCGCGCGGGGCAAC
>DASZUZ010000624.1:0-5278 GCA_035547415.1 Bryobacteraceae bacterium
CTGCTCGCCTCGCTGATTGCGCTCTCCCTTCGCCCAAAGCCGATGCAGGTCGAAACAGCGCGCGTCACCCGCGGCCCGCTGCAAGTCTCCATCGATGAAGACGGTGAAACCCGCGCGCACGACCGCTACACGCTCGCCTCGCCCGTAGCCGGGCAACTCTCCCGCATCGAACTGCATGAAGGGGATTCGGTAGGCCCGTCCACCGTTATCGCCACGATCACTCCGCTGCCCCTCGACCCCAGAGAAAAAGCGGAGGCGCGGGCGCGCATCCAGTCCGCCGAAGCGCTCAGCCGCGAAGCCGAACAGCAGGTCGCGCGGCGCGTGACGGATCATGAACAGACGCAGCGGGATCTGAATCGCGCGAAGGAACTCGCGAAAGACCGCATCATCGCGCGGCAGGCGCTCGAGCAGGCGCAAAGCGCGGAGAGCGCCGCCGCGAAAGACCTGGAAGCGGCTCGCTTCCGCGCGCAATCCGCCGCCGCCGAAGTGAAGCGGGCGCAGGCCAGCCTCATCTCGCTCGAAGCCAAAGGAAAGGAGACGGGAAAGACCATCTTCGTCCGTCCGCCGGCCCCGGGCCGCATTCTTCGCGTCCTCGAGAAGAGCGATCGCGTGGTCACCGCCGGAACACCGCTGCTCGTCCTGAGCAATCCCAACCGCCTCGAGATCGTGGTCGACGTGCTTTCGACCGATGCCGTGAAAATCAGGCCCGGCGCCCCGGTGCTGATCGAAAACTGGGGCGGACCCGCGACGCTCCACGCGCGCGTTCGTCTCGTCGAACCTTACGGCTTCACCAAAGTGTCCGCCCTCGGGATTGAAGAACAACGAGTAAACGTCATCGCCGATTTCACCGAACCGCCGGACAGACTCGGGGATGGATATCGCGTCGACGCCCGCATCGTCACCTGGGAAAATCCGGACGTCCTGAAGGTTCCCGTCAGCGCGCTTTTTCGGGTGGGAGACTCATGGGCGGTGTTCGCGGTCGATCGCGGTCGCGCGGCGCGGCGACTGGTCGGGATCGTCCACCGGAACTCCTTCGAAGCGGAAGTCACGAAGGGCCTGGATAGTGGCGCTGAGGTTGTCCTACACCCGCCCAACGAACTGACGGATGGCGGACGCGTGGCCGCGCGCGAGCCCGCGCCGCAGAACACGACTGGGCCATAAGCCGCAATCCCGCGTCATTTCGCGCAGCCCTGGTTGCCTGGACTTCGGGCCGGCTGACGTGGCGCGCTGGTCCCAGGAATGCACTCTCTGTGTGGAAACATGCGCGACCTCGAGGAAAACACGCCGCCCGAAACCAGGCTGTTCAGCGTTTTCCGCGCCGTATCGCTGGCCGCGCTCACCGCGCTGGCGATGTACCTGTGCTGGCGCATGACGGCGCCCTTCCTGAATGCTTTCACCTGGGCCTTTGCGCTGACAGTTGCGAGCGCTCCCCTTCGCGGCTACTTCTTCGCGCGCATGCCGCGAGTGCCTGCCACGCTCCTGATCATGACGATCGTCATCCTTGTGGTCGCCGTGCCGGTGGCGCTCGTTTCGCGCCAGCTCTTTCAGGAGTCATTGCGAGCCCAGCAGTTCCTGCAAAGATCCATCGGCAACGGTGACTGGCGCGCCGCCCTCGCGGGCCATCACTGGATCGCGGCGCTGTGGACCTGGGCCGACCAGCAACTCGACCTCAGCCAGATTGGACAACAGCTTGCGGCGGCAATGGCGCGCCTTGTGGCGCCAGCCGTCGCCCGCTCTGTCGGCGTGATCTCCCAGGCGGGCGTCGCGCTGCTCGCGTTCTTCTTCTTTCTCAGAGATCAGGATCACGCGCTGGCCGGCATCCGCCGTCTGCTTCCGCTTTCGGCCCCGGAGATCGACTACCTCTTCTCCCGCGTGTCTTCCGCCGTCCGCGCCACCATCTACGGCCGCGTGTTTGTCGGTATTGTGCAGGGTTTTCTGGGAGGCGTGATGTTTGCATTCATCGGCTTGCCTGCTCCGATCTTCTGGGGCGCCGTGATGGCTTTCTTGTCCATACTGCCCGTTCTGGGAGCATTCGTGGTCTGGGTCCCCGCCGCGCTCTTCCTGCTGGCGCAGGGCCACTGGATTCGTGTCGTGATCCTTTCGATCTGGTGTGTCGTGGTGGTCCACCAGGCGGATAATGTGCTCTATCCGGCGCTGGTGGGCGCGCGTCTCGGCCTTCATGCCCTGGTTCTCTTCATCGCATTCGTCGGCGGCCTGATGGTTTTCGGTCCCACGGGCCTGATCCTCGGCCCCTGCATCGTCGCAGTGGGCATGGGTCTCGCGGAAATCTGGCAGGCCCGAAGCACGGGAACCCCGCTCGAAAGCAGGTATCTGAGTGCTCATCGCTGAAGAAAAGCCGGCCGCCGTCCACCCTCTGCTTTCTCTCTCCGCGGAACAGTACATCGCCGCGATGTGCATCGTCGCCATTGCCTGGCATCTGATCGCGCGCTTCGCGCTTCACATCTCCGGCCGGAGTGCCGACTGGCCGCTCATCGCCGCGCTGGTCATCGGAGGAACGCCACTGATCCTCACGCTGCTGCGGCGGATCGCCCACGGACAGTTCGGGTCCGATCTTCTGGCCGGCATGTCGATCGTGACCTCCGTCATCCTGGGCGAATACCTCGCGGGCTCCGTGATCGTCCTGATGCTCTCGGGAGGAACGGCGCTCGAGGAGATTGCGACGCGCCGGGCATCCTCCGTTCTCCACGCGCTGGCGAAGAGAATGCCGCGGATCGCGCACCAAAGGGTCGATAGCGTCCTCCGGGATATCGGCCTGGACGAAGTCCGGCTCGGAGATGCGCTGGTCGTTCTGCCGCACGAGAACTGCCCGGTGGACGGCACTGTCATCGAAGGCCGCGGCACGATGGACGAGTCGTATCTGACGGGAGAGCCGTACCTCAACTCCAAAACCGTCGGCTCGTACGTCCTCTCCGGCGCGATTAATGGCGAAACAGCGCTCACGATCCGGGTGGACCAGCTTCCGGTCGACTCCCGTTATGCGAAGATCGTCCGGGTGATGGAGAAGGCCGAACTGAACCGGCCGCAGTTTCGCCGCATTGCGGATCGTCTCGGCGCCTGGTACACGCTTCTGGCTCTGTCCGTCGCGGCCGCCGGCTGGATTGCCGGGAGAGATCCGGCGCGCTTCCTTGCCGTGCTCGTGATCGCGACGCCATGCCCGCTGTTACTTGCGATTCCGGTCGCCATCATCGGCGCCATCTCGGCGGCGGCCTCACGGGCCATCATCGTCAAGGATCCCGCGATGCTGGAACGCATCAATTCCTGCCGCACCATGATCTTCGACAAGACCGGAACGCTCACCTACGGCAAGCCCGCGTTGACGGAAATTCTTTGCGCGCCCGGCGTCAATCGCGAGACAGCCCTGCGCATGGCGGCGAGTCTCGAACAATATTCCAAACATCCGCTCGCGTCCGCCATTCGCGAAGCCGCGCGCGACGAGCAGATCGGTCCGGAGCCGGTATCCGAAATCGGTGAGAGGCCCGGTGGCGGCTTGACGGGCCGGATGCAGCAGACCTCCGTTCAGATCACGGGCAGGAAGAATGTCTTCGAGGCGTCGCCCGGGGTGGCTGCACTGCTGCCGCCCGTTGCTCCCGGAATGGAATCCATTCTGCTCATCGACGGACAATACGCGGCCACCTTCCGGTTCCGCGATGCGCCGCGAAAGGAGAGCCGCTCGTTTGTCCATCACTTAAAGCCCAGACACGGCATCAAACGCATTATGCTGCTCTCGGGCGATCGCGAGACGGAGGTACGCTACCTCGCCGAACAGGTCGGCATCCCGGAAGCCCTCTTCTCCAAGAGCCCGGAGGAGAAGGTAGCGATCGTAAAAAAAGAAACCGAACTTGCGCCGACAATATTTCTCGGCGACGGAATCAACGACGCCCCGGCCATGCAGGCCGCCACGGTGGGCGTGGCCTTCGGCAAGAACAGCGATATTACGGCGGAAGCCGCTGACGCCGTGGTTCTCGAAACGTCCCTTCGCAAGGTGGATGAACTGATTCACATTGGCCGCCGCATGAGGCGCATCGCGCTGCAGAGCGCGATTGGCGGCATGGCCCTCAGCGTTGCCGGCATGGTGGCCGCGGCCATGGGACATCTTCCTCCGGTTGCCGGCGCGGTCACGCAGGAGTTCATCGACCTGGCGGCGGTGCTGAATGCGGTCCGTGTAGCGCTTCCCGGACGGGATCTCCGCAGCGATGACATTTGAGGATTGGATATGAAGACACTACTCATCGCGTTTGCTGGCGGCGCGGCCCTGTTTTTCGTCATGCTGTACGGTCAGACAGGCCGGAGCGCGCGAGGCAGGTATCTGGTGGACGAAGTCGCGAAGTGCCAGGAATGCCACACTCCGCGGCTGAAAACCGGAGAGCTCGATGGATCCGCCTGGCTCAAAGGAGGCCCCGGCAACGCTCCGGATGTCACCGCGGGAGGCGAATTGTGGAAGCATTGGGGAGAACGCGGCATGTTCCGGTTTCTGGTACACGGGGTGAACCCCGAAGGCAAACCCGCCCGGCCCCCGATGCCGGCTTACAAGCTCCGGCCGGATGACGCCGAAGCTATGGTGGCGTATCTGAAGTCACTGCGATAACGACGCGCCGCCCATCAGGAGATATCGTGCCGATGGAAACCATCGCCCCTCACCCCGAGCCCGCTGAGTACGCTGGACTCAGCGAAAGCGAAGCCGTATCGCGCCGCGCGCAATACGGTCCGAACGTTCTGCCGGACGACTCGCGCCTCGGCGCCTGGAGAATCCTCCTTCTTCAATTCGGCTCTCTGATGGTTGCCATCCTGCTGGCCGCCGCCATCGTCTCCCTCCTGCTTGGCGACTGGAACGACGGCATCGCGATCTGCGCCATCCTGCTCCTCAACGTGTTCCTCGGTTTCAGCCAGGAGTACCGCGCGGAACGCGCCATCGCGAAACTCCGCCAACTCTCCGTGCCCCTCATCCGCGTGCGCCGCGACGGCGCGCTTCGCGAGGTATCCTCGACGGAACTCGTCCCCGGAGACCTCTACCTGTTCGACGCGGGCACGGTGCTGCCCGCGGACGGATGGCTGGTCTCCGGAGCCGGCGTGCTGGTGGACGAATCCGTTCTCACCGGCGAGTCGCAAGCGATATCGAAGCTGCCCGGCAGTACCGGAACGGAGTGCGCGCTGCATGCGGAAACCGCGAACGCGACGTTCGCCGGAACCAGAGTCCTCAAAGGCAGGGGAGCGATTGTCGTCCGGTCGACAGGCCTGTCGACCGAACTCGGCAAAATCG
>DASZUZ010000625.1:0-1595 GCA_035547415.1 Bryobacteraceae bacterium
AAGTGGAAACCATCACGGGACTTCCGGTCTTTGCCGGTATCCCGAACGACTACACCTCCATCAACGAAGCCTATTCCAGCGGAGAACTGCTGGCGGCGAACAGCGCGCTAACTCGCAAGATCGCCGCGCTGACAACGAAGATCGCCGGTTTGGACACGGGGGAGCCTCGCAAGAAGGGTCTATTCTCGGTCTTCGGATAGAAGGGGAATTTTTGTTATGGCAACCGCTACCAACCGCTGGAACACAGAACTTACAAAGCAGGACGCGCCCTGGGTGCAACGGCTTTTCAGCCGGTCCAACTATCCGCCCGAATACCAGGATCTGAAATATTCGCTTCACCGGAAACTGTTGACCCGCGTCAATCTGGAAGCCCTGGCCATGCTCTCCGAGGACCACATGCGCCGCGAGGTGCGCGCAGCGGTCTCGCGGCTGGTGTCGGAAGAAGAAACGCCGCTGAACGCCTCCGAAAAGGAGCGGATCGTCGACGAGGTGCTCGACGAAGTCTTCGGTCTGGGGCCGCTCGAGCCGCTTCTGCAGGACCCGACGATCTCGGATATTCTCGTAACCACGCCGAAACTGGTCTATGTCGAGCGGGCCGGACGGCTCTATCCGGTTCCGATCGAATTTAAGGATAACGCGCACCTCATGCGCATTATTGAAAAGATCGTGTCGCGCGTCGGACGCCGTGTCGATGAGTCCTCGCCGATGGTGGATGCGCGGCTGCCCGACGGCTCGCGCGTAAACGCGGTGATTCCGCCGGTCAGCATTGACGGGCCCATTCTCTCGATCCGCCGCTTCGGGCGGGATCCGATCACCGGGGCGGACATGGTGAGGAGTCTGACCCTTACCGATGGCATGCTCCAGCTTTTGCAGGCCTGCGTCGGGGCCCGGCTCAACGTAGTGATCTCCGGAGGCACCGGCGCGGGCAAGACGACGCTGCTGAACGTCCTTTCAAGCTTTAGTCCGGAATACGAGCGCATCGTGACCATCGAGGACGCCGCCGAGCTTCAGCTCCGCCAGGTGCATGTCGCGCGCATGGAAACGCGCCCGCCCAATATTGAAGGCAATGGCGCGGTGCGAATCCGCCAGCTTGTTATCAACGCGCTCCGCATGCGTCCGGACCGCATCATCGTCGGCGAAGTCCGCAGCGATGAAGCTCTCGACATGCTCCAGGCGATGAATACCGGCCACGACGGTTCGCTTACCACCGTACACTCCAACGGCCCGCGCGACGCGATTGCGCGCCTGGAGGTCATGATGGGCATGGCAAATCCGAACATGAGCGTAAATTCGATCCGGCAGCAGGTTTCTTCCGCCATCGATCTGTTCGTCCACGTTTCGCGATTCAGCGACGGCAGCCGTCGGATCACCCACGTCACCGAGTGCGTGGGGATGGAGGGCGACATGGCCACCACGCAGGACATCTTTCTGTTTGAGAAATCCGGCCTGACCAAGGACGGGCGCGTAACGGGTAAGTTCCGCGCCACCGGTATCCGTCCCAAGTTTTACGACCGTCTGAAGACGTCCGGCTTTCATCTGTCGGCCACGCTGTTCCAGACCGTTGTGGAGATTTCCTAAGGAGATCATATGACGGC
>DASZUZ010000626.1:0-5576 GCA_035547415.1 Bryobacteraceae bacterium
TATAGTATTCGGGACGGCCCTAAATTTTTTACAAGGAGAAAACTTCATGAAGACATTGACCGCAGCAGCCGCCCTCGCCCTGGGCCTCGCCACCATTGGAATGGCGGCAGAGTTCAAGGGTTTCGTCGAAGATCAGAACTGCGCCAGCAAGCCCGCGATGAAGGGCAACGCCGCCTGCGCGCAGAAGTGCATCAAGGGTGGTTCTCCGGCCGTCCTGGTAGGCGAAAACGGAACCGTTTACAAGATCGCCAATCAGGATAAGATCGCCGATCACGCGGGCCAGAACGTTACCGTGACCGGCAGCGTAAAAGGCGATACCATCACCGTCGACAGCGTGAAGTAGTTCCGGGCGGCGCGGGAGAGCATGGCGAATCCGCCTGGCTCTCCCGTGTCACCTGTTCAGCGCTACAGGCGCTACCCCTCCTTTTCTTCTCTCCTTTTCCAGCCTCCTCTTTCCTTTAACGTTATCGGCCTCCGGCTGTAGTGCGCCTCTGACATAGAATAGGCAACAGCGCCGACCGCTTCGCCGGTCCGAGCGTTCACGAATAGAGATGAAACGCACTCAGATCCTTTGCACGATCATTTCGAGCGCCATGATGGCGGCGACTCTGGCAGCGGCGACGATATCCGGAACTGCCGGCCCCGTATCGGTTGTACACGTCCCCAACGGTGGAGAACCGATCGAGGCCCGGAGGGGGCCAGACGGAACGATTCACCTCCTGTACGATCAGGGCGGTATTCCCTGGTATGTGAAATCGACCGATGGCGGCGCAACGTTCAGTGCTCCGCTGGCGGTCGTCGATCAGCAGGCTCGCAGGCCGGGGCTCAATTTCGATGGATCGGGTATGGCGGTCGGAAAATCGGGCACTATTTATGTGGCGATGATGACCAACAACTGGCAAGCGAAGCAGCCGAACGTGCCCGAAGGGTTGGTTTATGCGGTGCTGGAACCAGGCGCAAAGTCGTTTACGGCCGTGAGAAGCCTGAACGGGAAGCCAAGCGAAGGCTTTTCACTTGCCGCGGACGGCAAGGGCCGGGTGGCGGCGACCTGGCTTTCCGGGAAGCTCTATGCGAATTTCTCCAGCGACGACGGTAAGACCTTCTCCGCCAATGCGGAACTGAACCCGACCTACGATCCCTGTAACTGCTGCACCACTCGCGCGGCGTACGGTTCGAACGGCGATCTTGCGGTGCTTTATCGGGAAGAGACGAACGACGACCGCGACATGTACCTGGTGATTCGCGATCAGGCGGGCCACCAGACGCGCACTAAAATCAGTTCCACACCCTGGCATGTGAATGCGTGCCCCATGACGTACTACTCCCTGACCGCAACGCCGAACGGCTATCTCGCCGCATGGCCGACGAAGGGAGACATCTATTTCGCCAGGATCGACAGCAAGGGAAAAGTTCTGCCGCCGGGCGAAGTGAAGACGCCCGGGCATTCCGCGATGCGCAGCGGCGTGGTCGCGCTCGGAGGCACGAACGGCAGCACGCTCATCGCCTGGAAGCGCGACGGTCAGTTGAGCTGGCAATTGTACGACGCCAAAGGTATCGCACAGGGCACTCCGGATTCGGTTGCGAGCGCTGGAAAGGGCGCCGCCGGAGTCACTGACCAGCGCGGGCATTTCATCCTCTTCGAGGAAGGGTCATCGCAGATGCCCGCGGCGGTCGTCGAACCAACGTCTGTTGGGCGGCCGTCCAGAGCGCGACGGCCGTTTCGCTTTTAGCTCTTTCTCCGCCCTGCCACATGTACCTCGGGCTGTTTCTGACGCCCTGGCTGACCATGTATGCGCTGAGTACGATTGTCTTCAACCACTGGGGACGCATCAATCAGTACTACGGCGGAAAGATGGGGCAGTACGAGCCCGAGAAGGAGGTCCCCTATCACAAAGCTTTCGGGGCTCACGAGCCGTTGCGCGAAAAGGGCGTTCAGATTCTGAGGGACCTGAATCTGAGCGGGAGTTTCGGGATCCGGGAAGACGAAGGGCGGATTATTATCGATCGACGCGATCCCGTGAGACCCCGGCGCATTACTTACGCGGCGGACCAGGGGAAGCTGATCGTGGAGAGGCAGTCTTTTCGGGCCGCGCAGTTGCTGACCACGCTGCATTCCCAGGTGGGGTACGAGAACAAGTTAAAGCGCGTCAGGATCTGGGCTTTCTCAGTGGATTTAAGTACCGTCGCGACGATTCTGCTGGTCTTCACCGGGTTCTGGATGTGGTGGGAATTGAAGGTCACCCGCGTCTGGGGAATGGTCTTTGTCGTGTCCGGCCTCGCGCTGGTCGGTCTGTTCCTGCGTTTTGCCTGAAGGACAATCCCATGACCTTCGACAAGATTAACCGCCGCACCCATTTGTATCTGGGACTTCTGCTGACGCCTTTTTTTCTGCTCTATGCGGTGAGCGGGTTCATCCTGAATCACGGCGAATGGTTTCAGGGAAGCGGGCAGCAGACCCCCAGGTGGACCACGGTTTTCGAGCGCGCATACCGGCTTCCTCCGATCTCGGACGACGACGATGAAGACGTGCTGGCCGAACGAGTGTTGCGGGACCAGGGGCTTCCCGGACGCTATCGGGCCGACTTCGACGACGACGGCAATCTGGTCATCGATCGCATCAAATTAACGGGACGCCTCCGGCTCACATACTATCCCAAACAGGGGCGGCTGATCGGCCAACAGGAGCGAGTGGCCCTGCCTCAGCTGATCACTGCAGCCCACTTCCGCTCCGGGTACGAATACCCCTATTTTCTGGAATATCTGTGGGCGGCGATGATCGATCTGCTCGTGCTTTCGAGCCTGATCTGGATCGCCTCCGGGATTTATCTCTGGTGGAAACTGACGCGGTTCCGGTTCTGGGGCTGGGTCTCGCTCGCCGCAGGCATGGCCAGTTTTGTCTTGCTGATACGCGGGCTTTAGCGCGCGATCCGGCGCAATCCACGATGCGGGCTGCGTGATATCGCTCAGGCGATCCACCGCGAGCCGATCGCGGATCGACTCAGGGCGCCGGAAGTCGCCTAAAACCGCGCTCGCCCGCGTTGGAGGGCATCCTGCAGACTTCGCCCGCGGGGGCGAGTGCGCCGATGAACGGTGAGGATACAGATAAGCTGCTCGAGTCTGCGATGGCCCGTCACAACTATTCGGGTCACGCGCTGATCGAAACGCTTCATACGGCGCAGACGCTTTACGGCTCTCTCACGCCAGCCCTCCTCAAAGAAATCGCACGCAAGCTGCGGCTGCCCCCCAGCCGCGTTTACGGCGTGGCGACGTTTTATCATCTCTTCCGATTCGCTCCCCGAGCGAAGCATACGGCCATCGTGTGCCTGGGAACCGCATGTTACGTAGAAGGTGGGGATGACATTCTGGCCGCGCTGAACCAGTGGTGTTCCGGCAAAGCCGGATGGAGTATTGAAACGGGACGCTGTGTCGGCTCGTGCGGACTCGCGCCCATCGTGGTCTGCGACGGGAACGCGCTCGCTCGCGTCACGCCGGCAAAACTTCAGACCCATCTCGAAAGGATGCAGGATGACAGCGGACACGCTGCTCCGGATCCGGCAGGCTGAACAGCAGCGTCACGCGGGGCTGCGGGATCGCATTCTTTGCTGCACGGTGGCCGGATGCCTTTCGGGCGGCGCGCAGGAAGTTCGCCACGCTCTCGAAATCGAAGTGAGCCGCCAGGGGCTTTCGAGCGAGATCGAAGTGACTGGGACGGGTTGCATGGGGCTGTGCTGCGAGGGCCCTCTGGTGCGCAGTTCGGCGAGAAACGCGATCTATACCAGGGTCACTACGAAGGATGCGCCAGACGTCATCCGCGGAACCTGTCGGGCAGTGACCACGGACCACCCTTTCTTTCAGGGCCAGCGGCGCATCATTCTCTCCAACGCCGGCCACACGGATCCGGAACGCATTGTCGATTACGTCGCGGCGGGTGGATACGCATCTCTGATGCACGCGGTGACAGAAATGATGCCGCAGGACATCATTGAGGAGGTGCGCCGCAGCGGGTTGCGGGGACGCGGTGGCGCTGGCTATCCGGCGGCGCTCAAGTGGGAACTGGTCGCGCGCCAGAAGTCACCCGTCAAGTACGTCGTGTGCAATGCCGACGAAGGCGATCCCGGCGCGTTCATGAATCGCAGCGTGCTCGAAGGAGACCCGCACAAGGTGCTGGAAGGCATGGCGATCGCGGGGCGGGCAGTCGGAGCCCGGCAGGGGTATATCTACGCGCGCGGCGAATCGCCCCTCGCGATTGAGCGCCTTCAGACTGCGATCGATCAGGCGAGGGCCGCCGGACTTTCCGGGGACCGTCTTTTTGAAAGCAATTTCAATTTCCGTCTCGACCTGCGGATCGGCGCCGGCGCTTACGTCTGCGGGGAGGAAACCGCGCTCCTCGCCTCAATCGAGGGAAAGCGCGGTCAGCCGGTTCCGCGGCCGCCTTATCCGCCAGAGCGGGGCCTCTGGAATGAGCCGACCCTGATCAACAATGTCGAGACGTTCGCCAATATCCCGGCGATTATCGAGAAGGGGGGCGAGTGGTTCGCCTCCATCGGCGCTCCGGCGAGTCCCGGGACGAAGGTCTTCGCGCTCGCAGGCCGCGTGGTCAGAACCGGCATTGTCGAAGTGCCGATCGGGACGCCGCTGCGCACAATCCTGTATGACCTGGGGGGCGGCGTGCCACCGGGCTACGAATTTAAAGCCGCGCAGACCGGAGGGCCCGCGGGTGGATGCATTCCCGCCTCGGCTCTTGACCTGCCGATGGATTACGATTCGCTGCCGGGTATCGGAACCATGATGGGCTCCGGCGGACTCATCGTCATGGATACGTCCACCTGCATGGTCGATCTCGCGCGCTTCTTTATGGAGTTCTGCATGGAAGAGTCCTGCGGAAAATGTGTCCCCTGCCGCGCGGGTACCGTCCAGATGCACGATATCCTGGCGCGGATTACTCGGGGCGAAGGCGTAGAGAGCGACTTCGCGATGCTGGAGGACCTGGCGGGACTGCTGAAATCGGCGAGCCTGTGCGGGCTTGGACTCGCGGCGCCGAATCCGGTGCTCAGCACACTGCGGCATTTCCGCGGCGAGTACGAAGCGCACATCCGGGAGCATCGCTGTCCTGCGGGCCATTGCCAGGGAGCGGCCATCACCTCATGAGCGTCCGAACTCTGGAAGTCGACGGCAGGATGATCACGGCGCTCGAAGGCGAGACGATCCTGAAAGCCGCGGCGGACAGCGGCATCGCCATCCCGCGGTTGTGTCAGTTGGATGGGCTTTCGGAGGTCGGCGCGTGCCGGCTGTGTCTCGTTGAAATCGAAGGACAGAAGAAACTCCATGCGTCCTGTCTGACCAGAGTCGCCGAAGATATGGTCGTACGGACCGACACGCCCGCCCTGCGTGCGCAGCGACGGATGATTGTCGAGTTGTTGTTCGCGGAGCGCAATCACATCTGCGCGGTTTGCGTCGTCAACGGCGCCTGCGAGTTGCAGGACCTCGCGGCGCGCCTCGGCGTCGATCACATCCGCTTCAAGCCACAGTACCCGCGTCTTCCGGTTGACATCAGCCACGAACGCTTCGGGCTCGAC
>DASZUZ010000627.1:0-5178 GCA_035547415.1 Bryobacteraceae bacterium
AGCCGCCGTCGGCAGCAGATAATCCTGAACGACGGGACGAAGCAATGCGTTGGGCGAAAGCTCCGCCGCGCGTTCCGCCAGTTCAGCCGCGGACCACTTGCCTTGTTGCCCGGCGAATCCGCCGTTGGAACGGCGCAGCGCGATGCGCTGTCCGCCTTCCAGCAGAAAAACCAGGGACGTCTTCGCGTCGATCAATACCTGCGCGTGATAGCCCCGCGCTTCCAGTTCCCTGCTCCGCTCGATCAGCGCGTCGGCAAGTTCGGGCATGCGCTCGACGGCTTCCCGTACGAGCGGCGCGGCGATACGACGGATGGCGGGAGACATCGGGTCGATCAGCAGCAGACCCCAACGGCCAAACAGCTCCCGCAGCATCTTTGCGAACGCGGAACCCATCGTTTGCCCCGGAGCGTAGGCGCGCTCCACAAGAGCCGCTGCTTCGTCGGCAAAGGGCATCCCTTCGAGCGCGGCGCGCAGTTCCGCGAGCGGCACGTCGCCGGGTTCGACGCCGCCAACCGGACGGGGCTCGTGCCCGTTGTGCGTCGAGAGCTTCAGCCGTGCGGGTTGATGGTCCGAGCCGAACACCCAGGCATGATCCACTTCCGCGAAATCGTGGTCCTCGGTCGCCAGCCAGAATACGGGTACCGCTGTAACGCCGCGAGCCGTGAGTTCCTCGGCGATACGAATGGCAGTGAGAGCTTTGTATACCGTATAGGCCGGGCCGGAAAAGAGTCCGACCTGCTGCCCGGTCACGATCGCGACCGTCCCGGCGCGCGCCAGAACATCGAGTGAAGGATTCCCCTCGTTCAGAGGAGTAAGAGCCTCCACGATGGCGGCGCGGCGGTCATCGGGAAAATCGAACCGGGATGCGGCAAGAAGGGATTCGAGGTTGTTCGGGGCCCAGGGGTACAGGTCGCGGACCCGATCGAAGTGATAGATCAGGTCTTCAAACAGCTTCGAGGTGTTCGGGAGGTCCGTCTGGCGGACACACGTACACTGCATGAGCTTGTGTCAGGTTACCAGATGATTCGCGAACGCCCGAAGGTTCGGAAATCCGCATCAACTCTCACGTTTTTGCGGTATTACTTCGATATCCGGAGGAGAGTCGTCCCGCTCGGAAGCAGGGCGCCAGGCGTAATCCTTCGCGCGATGTCGTTGTAGAGCACGAATACCATCAGCATCATCAGGAAGACGAACCCGACTTTCAGCATCGCTTCTTTGACGCTCATGCTGATGTCGCGTCCCATCACCATCTCGATCAGCAGGGTCAGGATCATCGCGCCGTCCAGAATCGGGATCGGCAACAGATTCACGATGGCGAGGTTCAGGCTCACCATACTCATGAGCGTCAGGAACGAAGCCGGTCCTTCCGCGGCGGCCTGCGTCGCCGATTGAGCGATTCCGATCGGCCCCATCAGGTTCTTTGCCGGCATCCGTCGCTCCACAATGCCGCGGAACACGCGGATGATGAGGGTGCCGTATTCTTCGTTCTGCCGGATGGATTCAGCCAGCGCCGCCGGAAACGACAGCCGCGTTTTCTGAATGTGCAGCTTCACATCCGTCGCGACCCCGATCATCCAGCGGGCGTTGCCGTCCATGTTCTTGTACATGGGCTTCATCGTGACGGTGTGAGGCGTTCCCGCCCGCAGATATTCGATGGTCACCGGTTTGCCGTCGCTCTTCCGGATCACTTCGGGCAGCGTGAAGCGCGAGTGAATCGGAATCCCGTTGACCTTGACCATCACGTCGCCGAGTTGCAAACCCGCCATCGCGGCGGGCATTCCCTGATTCACCGCTCCGATCTGGACAACGTTCTGCCCTTCCCACCCGGCATCGCCGAGCCCCGTCTTGTCATCCAGCACCGGGCTGACCGAAGTGGAGTACAAATGTCCGGCGCGCTCGAGGCTGACCGTGATCGGACGGCCCACGCTGCCCCACTCCGTGGTAACAATGTCTTCCCAATCGGGGTTATCTTTTCCATTCAGCCGGACAATCTTGTCGCCCACCTGAATGCCGGCCTTCGCCGCCGGCGAATCCGGCATCACGTGTCCGATCACGGCGCCGTGGTCATCGATGACCTTTTCGTACGAGACCATGAACAGCCCGGTGAGAACCGCCACCGCCAGCACGATGTTCATAAACGGGCCAGCGAAAGCAATGATCAGGCGCTGCCAGCGAGGCTTCGCCATGAATCCGCGCGGATCCTCGGCCCCCGCGTCACCCGGCTGATCGCCCGCCATCTTCACGTAACCGCCGAACAGGAACAGCGAGAACCGGTAATCCGTCTCGCCTCGCCGGAACCCGAATAACCGCGGACCGAAGCCAAAGCTGAACACATCCACCTTGACGTCGAATGCGCGCGCGGCCCAAAAGTGCCCGAGCTCGTGAACCAGAATCATCACGCCGATCAGGACCAGCAGCCACCAGAGATTCGCAAAGAGCGAGACGATATTCATCGAATCAAATTCCTTATGCCTGTGCCGGGACTCGAGCCGGACTGAACGTCACCGGACTGGTCTCGATCACTTTTTGGGCCACGTTTCTCGCGGCCTCGTCCACAGCCAGAATTTCACCCACACTGGCAGGATCCGTGTGCGGCATCCGTTCCAGCGTCTCCTGCACGACCCGCGGAATTGCGGTGAACCCGATACGACCTTCGAGAAAGGCCCCGACGGCAATCTCGTCCGCTGCATTCAGAATACAGGAGGCCGAACCACCCATTATAAGGGATTCATAAGCGATCCTCAGCAAGGGAAACTTGTCGAGATCGGGAGCATGGAACTCCCACTTGCGCGCTTCGGACCAGTCAATCTTGGGAACCGGCGCGGAAGCCCGCTCGGGCCACGTCAGCGCGTACTGGATTGGCATCCGCATGTCCGTCGCCGAAACCTGCGCGATGACGCTTCCATCCTCGTACTCAACCATGGCGTGAACCGTCGATTGCGGGTGAACAACCACCTCGATGTCGGCCGGCGCGAAATCGAACAGCCAGTGAGCTTCGATCACTTCGAAACCCTTATTCATCAGGGTCGCCGAATCGATGGTGATGCGGTTACCCATCTTCCAGGTAGGATGCTTCAAAGCGTCCGCGGGCGTCACCCACTGCAGAGCATCTCCGGGCGTCGTCCGAAACGGACCACCCGAGGCGGTCAGGATGAGCTTTGTCGCCTCCCGCCGGAGTCCCGCGCGGAGGCACTGGTGGGCGCCGTTGTGTTCCGAATCCACCGGGATCAGTTCGACGTTGTGCTGCTTCACGGCGTCCATCACGAGTTTCCCGCCGGAAACCAGCACTTCCTTATTGGCCAGGCCAATGCGCTTCCCGTGACGAACTGCTTCGTAGGTCGCTTCGAGTCCCGCGACTCCCACGATCGAGGACATGACCGTGTCGGCTTCCGGCGCTATGGCAACCTGGATTCTCGCCTCGGGACCGCTCAAAATATCGGGATTTCCGGAATTTGGTAGAAGCGAGCGCAGCCGATCGACATCGGCGCTGTCCTGCACGACCGCCACCTGAGGATGGAACTCCCGGATCTGCCGGGCCAGAAGCTCGATATTGCGGCCCGCGACAAGTGAAAACACGCGGAACCGGTCGGGATTCTGCCTGACCACATCCAGTGTGTTCGTTCCGATCGACCCAGTGGAACCCAAAACCGTCAACGTACGTGATTGCATGAGATAGCGCCAGTGCTGACTCATCATAACAGAGCGTCGTTCTGGCTTCTTTTGCGAGACCCAAACCCTTGCGGGCGCCGGGGAGGTTGCTTCAGGGGTCTTTCAGTTTAGAGGTTAGTCTCGCTTTTGGTGGGAGTTATTTTCCTCCCCGGCTTACTTCCAATATTAGAAGGAATCGTTTTTGGAATCAACCAAAAAATGTATATTATTTTTTGTACCCGGTGATTTTTCGCACTCAGGCCTTGACTTCCACCCCGGTAATCTCCTCTAAGACCTTGATAGTAGAGCAGATATCCTCATCCCCGTGCCCTGTCGCGATGGCTGCCTGGAACATCTGCCGGGTGAGAGAAGTCAACGGAAGAGGGACGGAAAGCTCTTCTCCGGACTCAAGCATGAGGCCGATGTCCTTGTGCATCCACTTCACGGAGAAGTTCGTCGTGAAGTCCCGGCGGAAGATGAAAGGCGCCTTGTAGTCGATCAGGCCGGATTTGGCGGCACTGTTCGTCAGGATGTCCAGCATCAGCGTCGGGTCGATTCCAGCCTTCGTGCTCAGGACGATGCCTTCGTTGAACGCCTGCAGAATGTTCGAGAGCACCAGATTCTGCGTCAGCTTGGCATTGAGGCCTTTGCCGGGGCCCCCGCAGTAGTAGATCTTCTTGCCCATGATCTCGAAGTAGGGTTTTACCTTCTCAAAGACCTGCTGGTCGCCACCGACCATAAAGGTCAGGGTCGCGTTGGTTGCACCCGGTGTCGAACCGGTGCACGGGGCTCCGAGGAAATCCACTCCGATCTTCTTCAACTCTTCGTGAATCCGCGCGCTGGCGGACGGACTGATCGTGCTTGCATCCACCACCACGAGTCCCGGCTTCGCGCCGTCCTTAATACCGTCGGCGCCGAGGATGACGTTCTCCGCCATTTCCGTGTTGCCCACGCAAAGAAACACCACATCGGATGCCCGAGCCACGTCGGCGGGAGTTCCGCACGGTTTCGCGCCGGCTTCCGATGCCAGTTGCCGGGATTTGCTGCTCGTGTGCGACCAGACCGCGACCTCGTGTCCAGCCTTCAGAAGGTTGCGGGCCATGGGGTACCCCATCAGCCCAAGTCCGAGAAATCCGAGTTTTGCCATCAGTGAGATTCTACATGGGCGGCTATACTAAAGCCCGGACGAAATGAGCCTCGCCACCCTTTTCTCAAACGCCGCCGCCGCGAAACTGCGGCAACTCACGGATCGGATCGGGATCTGCCTGGGGAAGCTGACCGAGGACCAGATCTGGGCTCGCGGCGGCGAAAACGAAAACGCCGCCGGAAATCTCGCGCTGCATCTGGCTGGCAACGTCCGGCAATGGATCACCTCCGGACTGGGCGGGAAACCGGATATCCGCGAGCGCGACCGCGAGTTCTCGACCCGGAGTGGCCTCAGCGCCGCCGAGTTGACCGCGCGCCTGCGCGAAACCGTGGAAGAAGCCGCAGCAGTCATCGCCGGACTGACCGAAGAACAATTGACCCGAA
>DASZUZ010000628.1:0-3588 GCA_035547415.1 Bryobacteraceae bacterium
AATGAACTGGCGCCTCGAACTGTCCTCCATCGCCAAGCGCGTGGCGATCTTCGTCTCACGCCAGCTCCACTGCCTCGCCGACCTGCTCCACCGCCACCAGTCCGGTGAACTCGCCTGTTCCATTCCCCTGATCGTCAGCAACCATCCGGACGCCCGCCCTCTGGCGGAGTTCTACAAAGTGCCGTTTCACTGCAGTCCGGTCGGTGCGAACAAAGCCGGGGCCGAGCACCAGCAACTACAGCTCCTGGACGGCCACCGCATCGACCTGGTCGTGCTGGCCCGCTACATGCAAATCCTGTCGCCGGCCTTTATCGACCGCTACAGATACCGCATCATCAACGTGCACCATTCATTTCTGCCCGCGTTCGTCGGCGCCCGGCCTTATCATCAGGCGTTCGAGCGAGGCGTGAAGCTGATCGGTTCCACCAGCCACTACGTCACCGAGATCCTTGACGACGGCCCCATCATCGAGCAGGACGTCATGCGGATCTCGCACCGCGATCAGCTCGAAGAACTCGTCGAAAAGGGCCGTGACCTCGAGCGGGTCGTCCTGTCGCGCGCCGTCAAATGGCATCTGCAGGACCGCATCCTCAGCTACGGAGCCAAGACCGTCGTCTTCGATTGAAACGGTTCCCGCGCGTCGGCGTTCACCACGTCCCCCCGAGATCCAGCGGCTCGATCGAAGGATCGACCGCCCGCTCCACGATCTCGCGGTCGAATACCGACCTGCCATTATCTACGAACTCGGTCATATATTCCTGCGCGAACGAGACCGCCCCCATCTCCCCGCGCTCTTCCTCGAGGAAGTCCCGCGAAATTCGCGGGCATTCCGTCGCCCGGACCCGCACCCGCGCCCACGCCGGACCGCCATGCTCCCAGGTTTCGTAAAAGAATCCGCATCGGCCGCCCGGCGTGCTCATCATCCAGAGGTCGCCTTGGCCCACGGCGAGCATGGGACGCAGCGCCCGGTATATCGGATCCTGCACCCAGGCGGCCTCGTCGATCAGCAGCAGGGATACGGCGGAAAATCCCCGGACCGTGCTGTCCGTGCCCGGCAGTCCCACGATCCGCGACCCGTTCGGAAACAGCAGCGAGGTGGCGTTGTCGCCATCTCCGCGCGGTCGCAACCCGAGCCGCCTGACCATCTCGAACGCCTTGCGGACGAATTCCGCGGATTGCCGGTCCGTCGGACTCGCCACCAGCACGAGGCTCTTCGGCCGCGTATAAGCCCGGTGAACGGCCTTGGCTGCCGCAACGGTGGACTTCCCCCACTGCCGCGTGCAATTCAGAATCAGGCGGCGCGCATCCGACCGCAGCACCTCCGCCTGCCTCTCGTCCGCATCGAACCCCAGCCGCTGCCGCGCAAATTCCAATGCGTCCATGCCGGCAAGCGTCGCCTGCGCATTCCCCATCCCGACGCTGCCCTCCAGAAAAGTACAACTCACGCTTGCGATATACCACGCAGCAGGACAAAACCGATGCGCTTCGACGGGGAATTCCGCCGCAAACCATGTAAAAGAAGCGCCGGACAAAAATTCTCCCGGTTCGTGACCGGACTTACCCTATGATGATCCGCCTCCACTCCACCTTGGGCCGCTGGAAATTGATCAGAAGACACAGCGGTCTGCCGGACGCTCGCAGATAATTAAGGCACTGCGCCGTATGCTCATTGGTAAACCGCTCGACGCACTTCAACTCGAGAATCAAGATGTCCTCCACCACAATATCCGCGTAATATTCCCCGACGCACTGCCCTTTGTAACTGACGGGACACGATACCTGCCCCGCCGCCCGAATCCCCCGAAGGCTCAACTCCCGGACCAAAGCCCGCTCATAAACTTTTTCGAGGAACCCCACGCCCAAAGAATTCGAAACGTCGAACACAGCCCCCATAACCCGTTCACTAAGCGAATTCAGATCGATGCTCACAGATCTTACGTGCGCCGTCGGGGAAACAATTCTCAGAAAAATCTGTGTTCATCTGTGTTCATCTGTGGCCATTCACAAAATCTAACTCTCTGAAAACAAAACTCCAACTGTCACCGGCAACTCACCCCCGCGCCATAATGAGCCCGCAATGAGTTCCAAACCCCGCTCCCCGAAACAGATCGAAGCCTCCCGCATCAACGGAGCCAGATCCCATGGCCCCATCACCCCCGAAGGTCGCGCCAACTCCGCCGGCCAACACCTCCGCCATGGCATGCTCGCAGCCACCGTCGTCCTCCCGGACGAATCGGCCGAACGCTTCCACTCCCTCATCGCCGCGCTCGAAGCCCGCTTCCGCCCCCGCGATGCCGTTGAGTTCAATCTCATCGAAGTCATGGCCGTCGCCCGCTGGCGCCTCATGCGCCTCTGGGGCATGGAGAAAGCCACTCTGGCCCATGAAATCTACAAGCAGACCGAAGGCTCCGACCCGCCCGAGATCGACCGCGCCACTCGCGCCGGCCTCGCCTTCCGTTCCCTCGGCGGCAACGCGAACCCTCTGGATCTCATGACCCGCTACGAGCTCCGCTGTGATCGCCAGTACGATCGCGCTCTCGACCGGCTCACCCGCCTCCAGGCAAAACGGGAAAAACAAAAATCGAATTCTGTCGATTTGATCCCAACAAGTGATTGAAAACAATGGACCGCCTCCGAAACCGAACCCAAAACCCGGCCTCCGGACCCGAGACTCGCGCACCCCATCGGCCGGCCTGTAAAGCCTGCCGAACCCGCTACTTGGGTGTCCGCCATCTCGTGTTCCCCGGGCGCCGGCCCGCCCCGAACCCGGCCGCCGCGCGGACAGTCGCACCCCGCCTGCCTCGCTCCCCCGCTTGCCTTTTCGTCTGCTATACTGAACTTAACTGTCGGACCAGAACAGTGGGCGTAAGCCCACTTTTTTATTGGCTCCGGCGATCGAAGACCATGAAGCGGGACGAGGCTATCGCGACAATTCAAACCATCGCTGAAGGTGTAGCTGCGTCCGGCGGGCTCGAAATCGTTGAGGTCGAACTGAAAGGTTCGGGAAAGAACCAGTTGCTGCGCGTCACCATCGATAAGCCCGCGGGCGTCACGCACGCCGATTGCGAATTTGTCTCGCGCGAACTCGGCGACCGGCTCGATACCGGCGATGTCATCGACACCTCGTACCAGTTGGAAGTCAGTTCGCCCGGCGTGGAGCGGAAACTCAAAAAGTGGCGGGACTGGGAGCGGTTTCAGGGCCAGAAGGCGAAAGTCACCTTGAAGCCGGATGCCGGATCCGAAAAGAAGCATTTCGACGGGACCATCGCCCGCGCCGCGGTCGATTCCGATGGCACGCACGCCGTGACCGTTACTCTGGCTGACGGCGCGGAGGTCACCTTCCCCTTTGAACAGGTTGACCACGCCAACCTGAAGTTCGAGTGGTAATCCGGGCACGTCTTTAACCGAATCGGTTATCTTCATGATCGACAGTCAATTTTGAGGCAAACGAGTGGACAGCATTTATCAGTCAATTGAAATTCTCAGCAAGGAAAAGGGCATCGACGCCCAGATCGTTCTCGATGCGGTGAAGGACGCGATGCTCATTGCGGCGCGCAAACACTTCCGCACCACCGAGAACTATGAGGC
>DASZUZ010000629.1:0-3201 GCA_035547415.1 Bryobacteraceae bacterium
AGTGGATCAAAGTGCTCCTGATCGGCTCGCGAGTCACCGCCCACTACGGTGGCAAGCGGCAGGCGTAGGAAGTGCTCGCGCAATCGAGCTTCTTCTCCGTCAACGATCGCCGGTTACACCTCGGCCTCGGCGATGCGCGCAACGCGGACGTCGGGATCCGTTGGGATTACGGACCGGCAAAGGCCCCGTGTTTCTGAAGAACTCGATCTCGGGCCGTGTAGGCGAATCCTCTGGACCGCATTCGCAATACCCCGGCAAATAAGACATCACTGCGATGTCAGGAATTTGCGGTACATGCCGTTGTTGTAGGTGCTCCACGGTGTGAACCCGTGCCTCTCCTGATAAAGCTGATAAGCGAAATCGATGTTCGCTTTACAATCGAGCAGATCCCGCAGGTTGAGCCCCGGTCGTTTCAGGTGCACCGTGTTGATCTGAAAGTATCCCCAGTCGAGCGTCCCATCGGTGTTGTAGTGATAAATCTCGCACTTCCCCTGCGGATTCTCGGCGCGCTGGATCGCGAGCGCCAGCCGGCAGTCCGCGCCGAATTTCCGGCAGGCGTATTGCTGCCACGCCGACAGCCGCCGCCCGTTCTGGTCGGCGCGGGCCTCCTCGGCGCTCTCTGAAGTGGTTCGTTCCGCGACCACAAGGGGCCATTGAAAGTGGATCCGGACCGGGCTCTGGAGACTCACCGTGTAATGACTGTTGAACCAGAGGAAGAATGCAACCAGGATCAGCGCGCCGAGGATCGCTCCCGGCAGGCCCGGTGAGATCGTGGTCGCCATGGATGCGCTTCTCGCCGGCTTTCGGGGGCGCCGGGCAGATCGTTTGCGGACAGCCGTTTTCGCCGGCACGCTCAGGCCGCCGAGCCCGAATAATCACAGCCGGAGGCAAGGACGTGGAAGGAGCGGTGGCGCATCGTGAACAGGTATCCCACGTCAGTGTACCCGCAAATCCGCCGAGCTTACTGGATCCGGAAATCCCAGATTCGCACGTCGAGTTTTCCTTCCTTGTACTCAAACACGGCGTAGTCGCCCCTGGCAAGCGGCTCCTGAGGCCAGATCTTGTACAGGCCACTCTCGGTCAATTGCTTTGTGAAAATCGGAACAGAATCGCGTTCTTCGGCGACCTCTTTCACGACCGGCTCGACCGTAATTCGTTCGACGATGCGAACGCCGTTATGCGGCGTAAGCTTCACAATGGCGAAGCTGTTCTGCGATGAAAGCTGCAGATAGAACTCCGGGCGGTTCTCCTTGAGAATGTTTTCCGAGTGATCCCCATTCACCTCGAGGGCCGCTTTTCCCGAAACGAGAGGCACGGGCGAAATCGCTTTCAGGACGCTTCGTCCCTTGTTGGTGTGAACACTGGCGTCGGCCAGCTTGAAGATCCGAAGCTGATCGTTTTCGAGCATATAGACGCCGGGGTCGCGCGGGATCTTCATGATCTCTTTCATCAGCTCCTGCGCTGCCGCATCTTCCTCCGAAATCTCTTTCGCCTGACGATCGAGCGTGGCTTTCTTTGCGGCCGCCTCGGTTTCCGTCCGCTTCAGGTCGACAAGCGCTGCGGGCATCTCCTCCCAGTCGCTTCGTTCCACGCTGTAGTATTTGATCCGGTCGCCTTCGACCCGGTACTCCTTCACGATCTGATACCCACCGTCTTTCAGGTACAGCTTGAAATTGGCCGCCACGAGGGAAAGCGCAGCTATGAAAAATGCAAAAAACGTGCGCATGGACTCTCTGTGTACAAGTTTACGCCCCTCGCGTGAGAGTGATTCCGGCCGCCCCTATAATGGTGGGCGAATGAAATACCGAAGGCTGGGCAGAACAGGTTTTGAAGTCAGCGAAATCGGGTATGGAGCATGGGGCATCAGCGGAAAACAATGGATTGGCGCCTCGGAAAAAGAATCGCTCGCGGCTCTGCGCCGGGCGATCGACAGCGGCGTCAACTTCATAGACACCGCGCTTGCTTACGGAGATGGCACGAGCGAGGCGCTTGTCGGACGGGCTGTGCGCGAGGCCGGGCGCGAGGTATATGTCGCCACGAAGGTTCCTCCAAAGAATCGTCTGTGGCCGGCGCGGCCGGGAATCGGCCTCGACGAGGTATTTCCGCATGACTATATCCTGCATTCAACCGATGAGAGTCTGCGTAATCTGGGCGTCGACGCCATCGATCTCCAGCAGTTGCATGTCTGGAATCCGGAATGGCTCGATCGCGACGAATGGCGCCGGGCCCTTGAAACTCTGAAGGCATCCGGCAAGGTCCGGGCGGTCGGTATCTCGATCAATGATCATCAGCCGGAGAGCGGTGTCGGCATCATCGAGACGGGCCTGATCGATACGGTCCAGGTGATTTACAACATCTTCGACCAGACGCCGGAGGAAAAATTGTTCGCGGCATGTCTGCGGAATAACATCGGCGTTCTTGCGCGCGTTCCCTTCGACGAAGGTTCGCTGACCGGCCGGATTACGGCAGGCGCCGTGTTTCCTGACGGTGATTTCCGGAACAGCTATTTCCGCGACGACAGGAAAAAACTGGTCGAGGCGCGTGTCGCCGCGATCGTGCGGGATCTGCATCTTCCGGATACCACTCACATGCCTGAGGTAGCGATTCGTTTCTGCCTGTCACATCCCGCGGTCTCGACTGTGATTCCAGGGATGCGTTCGGTTTCGAGCGTCGATTCGAACGTGATGGCGTCAGGGCAGGGGCCGTTGCCGCCAAATACGCTTGAAACGTTGCGAAACCACGCGTGGAACCGCAACTTTTACGCGTGATCTAAAGTATTCCTCTGTTTCAGCCGATCACCTCAGCGGGAACGAAAGTGATTTCCGTTATGCGTGGTTGGCTGAATCGAATTATTCTTTCTGGCTTGATCCTGACGGGCTTTGCCGGTCCAGGTTTCGCGAGAGATGCCGGTAGCCTGAAGATCCCGTTTGCCTTCGTCGAGAACAAGGGTCAGGCGAAGCCGGACATCCGATACATTGGCAACGGTCCCGAGTTCAAAGCCTGGTTTCGCGATCGGGGATTTTCTCTGCAGCGGGGCGGCGCTTTGATCGACATTCGGTTCGCGGGTGGCCTGGCGCAGCCCCGAATGGAGGCATCCGACGAACTTGGCGCCACGACGAACTACGTGCGAGGCGCCGACCCGCGCGGTTGGCAGACCAACCTGCCCATGTTTCAGCGCCTCGTTTATCGCGACGTATGGCC
>DASZUZ010000630.1:0-4712 GCA_035547415.1 Bryobacteraceae bacterium
ACCCACGGTCGGCCGGCCTACATACACCACATCTGCCAAACGTTCGATATCGATGGTTCCATCCACGCTCAGGTCCGGACGTGCTCCAGCGGGCAAGGGCCCTTCCAGTTTTACGTCGACGAGAACCGTTCCGTTCACGGCGGCCGGATCGATTCGCGTAACCCGGCCCGGAATAATGCCGTTTCGGGTGTCAATCGAGGCCGGCTGGCCGATCGCGATGTCCTTGGCCTCCGTTTCCGTGATCTTCACCTGAGCCTTCAGCTTGTCCTGCTGCGCAACTTTCGCCAGGATGCTTCCGGCAGTCACGTTCTGGCCGGCCTCGAGCGGCGGCGCGGTCCCGGCGGCGGAGTTCGAGTTGCCGAGTTGCTGCAACACTCCGACAACCCCGGCACGAACACGCAACTGATCCACCTGCTGTTTCTTGAGTTCGTAAACCGCTTTGAGCTGCTCAATCTTCACACGCTGCGCGGCGAGTTGCGCCTCCACCGACTGGTGGATAATGCCGAGGCGTTTCTCCTCGAGCTGATTGCGAAATTCGAGCTGTTTGGCTTTGTTTTCGGAAAGCTTGACGTCGAGTTCAGGAATCAGGCCGAGTTTTGAGAGTTGCTGGTCGCGATCGGCGGCGAGTTTGGCGTCGTTGTAGTCGGCGGTCACCTGGGCCGCGGCGGCCTGCTTATCGAACGTCGTGCTCTGGAGCGTGACGTTGAGGTCCGCGAGGTTCGCTTCCGCCTGTTTGAGATCGAACTGCGCGCCCACCATCGCCTCGTTCAGAGTGGGATTCGAGAGCTCCATAATCACGGTGTCCGGCTTGACGAGAGTTCCGGGCTGAATATAAATCTTCTCGATACGGCCGTCCGTGACCGCGGAGATCCATACGACATCTTCGGGAACGAGAGAGCCGAGGCCATGGACTTGCCGCAGCATGGGACCCCGCTTTACCGTGTCCGGCCAGACGGTGCCGGCCTCTACCGAGGGCAGTGCGGGCTGCAGGTGCATCACGCCGTAGCTGATGCCGCCCGCGGCGGCCAGCACTATCACGCCGGCGAGGATCCGGCGAATCATTTTTCGTTTTTTTACGCCCTGACGTTGAACGTCCATGTGTGCGAGGGTGAAAGTGCAGTCGCGCCGCCATTCGTCAGACGAGCGTAAGTTGCTGGCAGTTAGGAATTTATCTTTCAATCCGGGCGGATTTCCTGTTCAGCGCTGGGACAGGAGTGTCCGGTTGCGAACAGTGCTCCGCCGTCCGTTACCAGTGCTTTCGGTATAGCCTGCCGCCGCGACCGGGTCGCTTATCCTGAGAGGCAGGACCGTGAAACTCAGCCGCATCACTCTTGTCCTGGTTGCGCTCGTCGTATTCGACGCTCTCCTGATAGTGTCAGGCGTCATGAGCGCGCTCGCGACCCTGCTGACCATCAGCATCGTCGGCTTCGGAATCTTCCAGCTTTCCCGGATGATCCTGCGTAAGTCGCATGTCATCTGGCGGTTGCGCAACCGTTTGATGGTCACGTATCTCTTCATCGGCGCAGTGCCGATTGTTTTGATCCTCGCGCTTGCCTACTGCGGGGCGTGGATCGTGGTAGGCCAGGTGGCCACCTATCTTGTCGGATCGGAACTGCAGCGCCGCGCCGCCGTGCTGGAAAATCCCGCGCGGTTTCTGAGCCGGTCGAAGCCGGTCGAGCGCCCGGAGATGGTCCGGCAACTCGCTCCCCTGATGCGCGATCGCGAGCCCGGTCTTCAAATTCTGGTCACCGGCGATCAGACTTTCCGGTACCCCGAGAACAACAACGTGGATGCGCCGCCCGACGGCTGGCGGGATTTCACGGGGATTGTCTACAAAGGCGGACGCTTCTATTGCATGTCGTTCGTTCGGGGCACGGCGGCGCAGGCACTGGTGCTGGTTCCACTGGCTCCGGACCTGCTTGCGAACCTCGTGCCCGGAATCGGCGCATTGAATCTTTCCAATCACTCAGCGCCGGGCTCGAGTCTGAATGGACGACTGTCTGGTTCCGTCCCTCCAGCCTACAACGCTTTCGATTCCGAATTTATCTGGTACAACCCGGTTGAAGTCGCGGAGTGGAGCCATCCCAACACTCGCGAAAACGCCGAGCTTGCGGTGATCACGCGGCCCTCGGCCGTCCTTGCTGTCGTTTTTGGGGGCAGCGTCGAGTTCGCACAGATAACACTGGTCGCCTTTGTCGTGATTGCGGCCCTCCTCGCCGTCGTGGAACTCTTCTCGGTCCTGATTGGCGTAACCATGACGCGCACCATCACGGGAGCCGTGCACAACCTGTACGAAGGCACGTTGAGAATTGGCCGTGGCGACTTCTCGCATCGGATCCCGGTCAAAGGAAACGATCAGTTGGCGGCGCTGGGAACATCATTCAACCAGATGTCGCGGCAACTGGAAGTCTTGCTGGCGGTTGCCAGGGAGAAGGAACGACTGCAGTCCGAACTTGCCATCGCCAGCGAAGTGCAAAACCAGCTTTTTCCGCGAAGGGCGCCCCCAACACGAACCATCCAGTTGCTGGGAGCCTGCGAGCCGGCGCGATCCGTATCGGGCGATTATTACGACTATCTGTGCCTGCCAAACGGGAGCCTGGCGTTCGCCATCGGCGATGTTGCGGGTAAAGGTATCTCCGCGGCGCTGCTCATGGCGTCGATCCAGTCCATCATGCGGACACAACTCGCCGCGGGCGTTCCGATGGCGGCCACCGTAGGCACGGCCGCCGGACGTCCGGTCCCGCATTTCTCGACCGCAAGCGTGGTGGCGCAGTTGAATCGTCAGCTTTACGAGAACACGTCGCCGGAAAAGTATGCAACCTTCTTCTTCGGCCTGTACGATGAGAACTCGCGCATCCTGACCTATACCAACGCGGGGCATCTTTCGCCCTTGTTGATCTGCGAGGGTAATGTGCAGCCACTGGAAGTGACGGGTACGGTGGTTGGCATCTTCCCGGCAGTCAGCTATGAAGAAAAGACCATCCCGTTCCACCGGGGCGACATGCTCATCGCCTACACGGACGGCATTACGGAGCCGGAAAATGCATACGGCGAGGAGTTCGGGGCGGATCGTCTGGCTGAATGCGTTCTGCGGAATCAGAATCGGGAACCCGGAGAGATTGTCGCGAAAGTCATGGAATCGGTAAAGCAGTGGAGCGGGGCGCCGGAGTTGCCGGACGATATGACGGTGCTGATTGCGAAGGGCAATGCATGACGAACCCGCGAAAGGTGCTGACTGCCGCGCAGATGGGCGCGGTCGATCGTGCGACCATCGAGGCCGGCATCCCCGGGATCATCCTCATGGAAAACGCCGCCAGCCGGTGTGTTGAATACATTGCGGAGAAGTTCGCGCCGGTGCGCGATCAGCGAATTGTCGTCGTTTGCGGTAAAGGTAACAACGGCGGCGACGGCCTGGCAATCGCGAGGCAACTTTATATCCGGTTTCGTCCGAAGGAACTCCGTGTGGTGCTGATCGCCGACCCCGACGAACTGCGCCGTGAGGCGGCGCAAAATCTGACGATGCTTCGTGCGTGCGGTCTGCAGGAGTACCGGGGGTTCGGTCCGGAAATGCGGTCGGCCACGCTGGTGATCGATGCCGTTCTCGGTACGGGACTCAGCGGTCCGGCGCGGGGAGCGGCGCTCGATGCGATTCTCGAGATCAATGGCGCATTTCCGCTGGCGAAGATCTTCGCCGTCGACATCCCTTCAGGTCTCGCGGGCGACACCGGCGCAATCTCGGGCGAATACGTGAGAGCCGACGCGACCGTCACCTTTACAGCGCCGAAACTGTGTCACGCTTTACCACCCGCCGCGCACCGGATGGGCGATCTGCGCGTTGCGTCCATCGGTTCGCCCGCGACGCTATTTGAAGACGATCCGAATATTGACCTTGCGCTGATTGCGCCGGTAAGCATCGCGAGTCTCTTCGCGCCGCGCCCGCGGGATTCGAACAAAGGCAAATACGGGCACGTGCTGGTCATCGCGGGCTCACGCGGCAAAAGCGGCGCCGCGGCTATGGCGGGCATATCCGCGCTGCGAGCTGGCGCGGGGCTGGTGACGGTGGCCTGTCCGGAATCCGCGCTGAGCGCAGTTGCGTCTCACGCACCCGAGATCATGACGGAGCCGCTTCCGGAGACGCCCAACGGCGCCGTTTCCCTGGCCGCTTTCGACCGCATCATGGATCTCGCCGGGAAGCGCAGCCTGGTCGCGCTCGGACCCGGTATGGGTACGGGTGACGAGACCAAAGATGTGGTGCTCAAACTGTTTGGTGAACTCGAAAAGCCCATCGTGGTCGATGCCGACGGTCTGAACTGCGTCGCCGAAAGCAAGTGGCGCGAGCCGGCGGCATTACGGGTGTTGACGCCGCATCCGGGCGAAATGAGCCGCCTCACAGGTCGTTCGATCGCCGACATTCAGGCCGATCGCATCGCTGCCACCCGCGCATTCGCCAGAGAGCGCGGCGTTACCCTGGTGCTCAAAGGCGATGGCACTCTGATCGGATTCCGTGATGGACGTGTCTGGATCAACCCTACCGGCTCTCCCTCGATGGCGACCGGAGGCACGGGCGATATCCTCACCGGAATATTGGCCGGCCTGATGGGACAGTTCACGCACGATCCGGATCGGGCCATCGCGGGCGCGGTTTATCTGCACGGTCTGGCGGGAGAAATCGCGGCCCGGCATCTCATGGAGCAGCCTGTCATTGCGACTGA
>DASZUZ010000631.1:0-5722 GCA_035547415.1 Bryobacteraceae bacterium
CCACGAAACCAGAGGAGTTGCCATCACGGCAAACAGCAGCGCTCCCGCCGCCATCAGAATCATGCGCAGCGCGCCCTGCAGGCGCCGCGACAGTAAGAATCCCCGGATCACCGCCGCTCGGGACTTCCCATCGTCGTGTCAATACCGAAAGCCAAATACCATTCTGCCCGCAATCGCCCCTCAGTGAATCCCGTGAATCATTTTTCCATCTCACAATTACGGAACTGTTTTCCGGACTCCCGGTCACAACACAGTCATACAATAGAAAAGTAGTCCTTTAACCGCGCATACCCATGCTCACGTCCAAAGAGAAATCCGACACCAGGCGCCTGCCGATGATGCCCATCCGGGACGTCGTCATCTTCCCGTACATGATGACTCCCTTCGTCGTGGGCCGCGAATCCAGCGTACGCGCCCTCGAGGACGCCATGGCTGGCGATAAGAAAATCTTTCTTGCCACCCAGCACGACGCCTCCACCGACGAGCCCAAACCCAACGAAATCTACAATGTCGGCTGCGTTGTCAACATTGTCCAGAGCCTGAAGCTGCCGGACGGAAATATAAAGGTTCTGGTCGAAGGCGTCGAACGCGCGAAAGTCGTTTCCGTCTCCGACGAGGAAGGTTTTTTCCGCGCCGTCGTTCGCACGTTCAATTTCAAAGTGGAAGCCGGGCAGCAACTCGAAGCGCTCACCGGCCGAGTCACGTCTCTGTTTGAGCAGTACGTCAAGCTCAGCCAGAATCTGAACTACGAGACGATGGTGGCGGCCATTCGCGTCGATGACGCGGGCAAACTCGCCGACACCGTGGGCGCAAACCTCCAGCTCACCATCGAAGAGAAGCAGGAGCTTCTCGAAATCTTCGATCCCATCGACCGCCTGACGCGCGTCGCCGAGATGCTCGACATCGAAATCGAGAAGCTCAATGTCGACCGCACCATCCAGGGCCGCGTGAAGCGGCAAATGGAAAAAGCGCAGAAGGAATACTACCTCAACGAGAAGATCAAGGCGATTCAGAAGGAACTCGGCCGGGGTGAAAAGAGCGAAATCGATGAGCTGAAGAAGCGCATCGAAATGTCCGGCATGACGAAGGACGCGAGCGAGAAGGCCACGGCCGAGCTCAAGCGCCTCGAAAACATGCCGCCCATGTCGGCCGAGTCCACCGTATCGCGCAACTACCTCGACTGGCTGCTTGCCGTGCCGTGGAAGAAGAAGTCGAAGGAAATCCGCGAACTCAAATTCGCCGAGGAAGTGCTCGAGTCCGATCACTACGGCCTCGAAAAGATCAAGGAACGCATTCTCGAATTCCTGGCCGTCCGCCGGCTGGTGAAAAATCCGAAGGGCTCCATCCTGCTCTTCGTGGGACCTCCGGGCGTCGGAAAGACCTCGCTCGGCATGTCCATCGCCAAGGCGACCGGACGGAAATTCGTCCGCATGTCGCTCGGCGGCGTCCGCGACGAAGCCGAGATTCGTGGCCATCGCCGCACCTATATCGGCGCCCTGCCCGGACAGGTCATTCAGATGATGAAGAAGGCTGGCACCCGCAACCCGGTCTTCATGCTCGACGAGATCGACAAGATGTCCACGGATTTCCGCGGGGATCCGTCCTCGGCGCTCCTCGAGGTCCTCGACCCCGAACAGAACTATATGTTCGTGGATCACTACCTCGACGTCGAGTACGACCTCTCGCAGGTCTTCTTTATCGCGACGGCAAACGTGCTTCACACCATTCCGCCGGCCCTGCAGGACCGCATGGAAGTGATCCGGCTTTCGGGCTACACGGAACTGGAAAAGCTCGAGATCGCGAAGCGTTTCCTCGTGAAGAAGCAGATGGAAGCGGCTGGCCTCAACGCCGATCAGATCCAGTTTTCCGACGAAGGTCTGTCGAACCTGATCCAGTTCTACACCCGCGAATCCGGCGTTCGCAATCTGGAACGCGAAGTCGGCAATGTAACCCGCAAGATTGCTCGCAGAATCGTCGACAAGGACACCGGCGCGAAAGCGATTATCGACGCGGCAAAGGTTTCCGAACTGCTCGGACCCGCGAAGTTCCGGGACACGACGACGGAGAAGCACAACGAAGTCGGTGCAACCACGGGTCTTGCCTGGACCGAGGTGGGCGGCCAGATCCTCACCACGGAATGCATCCTGATGGAAGGAAAAGGCAAGCTTACCGTCACCGGCAAACTTGGCGACGTGATGCAGGAGTCCGCTCAGGCGGCATTCAGCTATGTGCGTTCACGGGCTCACCAGCTTGGACTTCCGCGCGATTTCTATCGAAATCTGGACGTCCACCTGCACATTCCGGAAGGCGCGATTCCGAAGGACGGTCCGTCGGCGGGCATCACGCTCGCAACAACCATCTGCAGCGCGCTCACGAAGATTCCGGTGCGCGGCGATGTCGCCATGACCGGCGAAATCACGCTGCGCGGAAAAGTGCTCCCCATCGGCGGCCTGAAGGAGAAGCTGCTGGCGGCGCACCGTCACGGCATCAATGAGGTCATTGTCCCGATGGACAATAAGAAGGACCTGCCGGACATCCCCGAGTACATCCGTACCGTGATGAAGCTTCATTTCGTGGAGCACATGGACGACGTGCTTCGGATCGCTCTTGAACGCGAACTGGTGGCGCTCCCCATGACTCCGGCCACCAGCGTGGAAATTCCGGCTCAGCCGGAAGCCGACCGCGCTCACTAAGCGGCGTTTTTTCTCTCATCGGGGCCCGGTAACTTTCACGAGTTACCGGGCCTCTGCTTTTTTCCTTTGAACACAGCGTTGGCCGGTCCCTTCGCCGCGATTTCAGACGTTCACGGAAACCGTTGGGCGCTGGAGGCAGTGCTCGAAGACATCGAACGGCGCGGAATTCGGACCATTCTCAACCTCGGCGACCATCTTTTCGGACCGCTGGATATGGCGGGGACGGCGGACCTGTTAATCCGCCTGGATTTGCCAGGCATCTCCGGCAACCAGGATCAGGCACTCCTGGACCCGCACACACCAATGGAACTCAGCGCCCGGCACAGAAACTGGCTGGCGGGACTTCCCTTCTCCCTGGAACTGCCGGGCGCAGTGTTGTTCCACGGCACCCCGCTTGCCGACACCGTCTACCTTCTCGAGACCGTTCATCGCGACGGAGTTACCCTTGCCAGCGAGGAAGAAATCCAGTCGCGTCTGGGCGGCGGGGCGGCTGCGCAACCTTTGCTGTTATGCGGCCACAGCCACATTCCGAGGACCGTCAGCTGTGGTGATCTCCTGATCGTGAACCCCGGCAGCGTTGGTCTTCAGGCCTACGCCGATGTGACAATCCGCTGCCGCACGTCATGGAAACCGGCAGTCCTCACGCGCGTTACGCGATCCTTGAGCCTTTCGAAGGCGGTTGGCGCCTCGACCAGATCCAGATCACTTACGATTGGGACGCTGCCGCGCACGCCGCGACCCGAAACGGCCGGCAGGATTGGGCGCATCGCCTGCGTACGGGCCAGAATCGCTAAAATCTCCTCTATGATGCCGCTTCTCCTGACTCTTGCGGTTTTCTGGCTGCAGTCCGGTGTCCCTCCTGTTGCATCCGCCGAATATTACGTCGTCTTCCTTCGTCCCGACCCGGCTCGCAAGCCAATCTCGAAACCGGACGGAGATCGCATCCAGGCCGCCCACATGGCCAACATCCACAAGATGGCCGATGACGGAGTGCTGCGCGCGGCGGGTCCTTTCGAAGACGAGTCCCGGACCATCAGCGGCATTTTCGTTTTCAAAGCGCCCACGCTCGCCGAAGCCGAGCGCATCGCGCGTCAGGATCCCACCGTAACCGAGCACCGGAACACGGTGGACGTGCATCGGTGGCATGGCCCGGCCGCAATCGGCGAGGAATATTTCCGATTACACAACGAACATCCGGAAACGCCCGAAAATATGGGGGTTCACCCACTTTTCCTGATGCTGCGGGGCCCGCGCTGGAACACAGGCGTCGCAGAGAAGCAGCAGGCGCTCACCGCGCACCGGGCTTACCGCGACCGGTTGCGAGCGGAAGGGAAACTCGCCGCAGCCGGCGATACCGGCGAAGACAGCCTTGTGGATATCACGATATTCAGGCGAATTCAGCTGGACGAAGCACAGCGGCTGATCGACGAAGATCCGGCGGTGAAATCAGGCGTCTTGCGCCCGGAACTGCATCGCTGGTGGTGCGCCGACCACGTCCTGCCCTGGTAAATCAGAGGTTCAGCGTCTTTTTCACGTGCGCGAGGCTGGCTTCCAGATCCTCGCGCTCCCGCTCGGCGGCATGCGCCCGGTCCACCGGAGGAATCGGATGCGGCTTGCCGCTTTCTGCAATCTCCGCGAATCGCTCGAAATTCCACGCGGGGATGTCCCGGTACGCTTCCCAGAATTTCGGATCGCGATACGGATACTGACGAGGACCCATGACGATGCACTCGAGCGACAACGCACGCCCCGGGCAAAGGGCGGCATACTTGCGGCAGTAATCGTCGATATCGACGTTACCTTCACCCATCCGCACCCAGGATACCGCCGCGCCTTGCGGTGTACGCCAGACCGCACTGTCCCGCACGTGGCTGGTGAGGACGTAAGGGTGCAGGGCTTCCAGCGTGGCATGCGGGTCCTCAAGCGTCCAGCACGGATTTCCCGAATCGAGGCAGGCGCCGACAAAATCCTTTCCCGCCGCCTCAATCAGATTCCGAAGTTCCCACCCCTGCATGTCGCCCGCATGGTTCTCGATGGCGATCCTGATGTTCGCGTCCATGGCCCGCGAACGCACGTTACGCAGAACTTTCACCATGCTTTCGATGTGCCGGTCGATCGGTCCGGGCTTGCGGTCCTCGGCGCTCCCCAGCACGCAGCGAACAATCTTCGATCCGACGATCGTGGCGGACGCGATCATGCGTCCGAGCTGTTCCTCGGCCGTCCCCTCTTTCGCGTCGAACATCTTCGAGGTCGGGCAGATGGACTTCATCCCGATCTCCACTTCGATGCCCTTCTGTTCCGCGTAGGCGCGCACTTTGCGCAGGTTGTCGGGTTCGAGATTGCCGATAAAACGGATCTCCGAAAAGTGAACGACCTTCGCGTTCTGCGCGGCGCAGTAATCGAGGTACTGAAACGGCGTCCATCCCTGGGAGCGGATACTGAACAGATCGATGCCCAGCTTCACCGGCGGCGTGCCCGCCTGCTGCGCGGCCAGAGGCGCAACGCCGGCGAGCGCGATCGCTTCTCGTCGTGTCATGGTGTTCTTATTTTGCTTCATGCGTCCGCCCCGCGCATGAACAGGCCCTATGATGACTGAAGACCTTTGAGAATAAACGTCCCCGGCCGAGTGAATCTGATCGGCGAACACATTGACTACCTCGGATTTCCCGTTCTTCCGATGGCGATCGGCCGCCGGCTCTCCCTCGAGTGCACGCCGCTTTCGGACCGGCTGATCCGCGTCTCGAGCAACCACCACGGCGTCCGCGAATTCGAGTGGACTACCGATCTCCCACCCTGGCCACAGGGAGACTTCGGGAACTATATCAAGGCGGCGGCGCAAGCCGTCGGAGTCCGCTGGGCGACGGGCTGCGGATTCGATGGCGTAATCACGAGCACGATTCCCGAAGCCGCGGGGCTCAGTTCCTCCTCGGCGCTCGTGACCGCCGTAACGCTCGCGCTCCTGCGTCTGCGAGGCATTCCGTGGAACTTTCCAGAGTTGATGGATGTGCTGCCCGAAGGGGAAATGTACG
>DASZUZ010000632.1:0-11228 GCA_035547415.1 Bryobacteraceae bacterium
GAGCCTGGGCTGATCATGCCGCTGAAACTCCCCAATCTCGATGACCGGAGATGGAGGGATCTCGTCGACGAGGGCACGACTCTGATTCCCGGATGGACGCGGGACTGGACGAACTTCAATCCGTCCGATCCCGGGATCACGTTGCTGGAACTGTTCGCGCATATCACCGAGACGTTTCTTTACCGGATCAACCGGGTCGGCGATGACAATATGCGGGCGTTTCTGCGGCTGGTCAACGGTCACGAATTGAATCCGGACACAAGCCTTCAGGCCGCAGTCGAACAGACCCTCACCGTCCGCGCGGAACCGCATCGCGTCGTGAGCGCGCACGACTTCGAATACCTGACACTGCGCGCGAACGATCGCATCCCTGCCGGCGAACAAAAGGTCGCTCGTGTCCGCTGTATTCCTTTGCGTAATCTCGAGTCGGGCAAACCCACGCGTCAGACTGAACCTGCGCCGGGACATGTGAGCGTCGTTATTGTTCCGGATGTTGCCGCGGAGCCGGATGCGGTCCTGCGCCAGAGGGTACGCGATGCGCTGGAACCGGCTCGTCTGCTCGGCACGCAACTCAGAATTGTGGGCGCTCGCTTTGTTCCGTTCGCCGTGCGGCTCACTGTCATTGTCCGGTCTGGTCATGCGCCGGACGAGGCACGGGAGAATGCGACAGGCGTGCTGCGGTCCTGGTTCGATATCCGGAGCGGAGGGCCCGCCCATGATGGCTGGCCGTTCGGACGCGCTGTTTATGTGGCGGATATCTACAGGGCTCTGCTGGCGCGTCCGGCAGTCGCATTGGTGCGGCGGTCCATCGATCCAGCCACCGGCCGCGAGATGAGCGAACTCGATGTTCCGCCCGCGTATGCGCACCGCATCCGCGAGAACGATCTGCACGAGATGGAGGCCATCGAACTGCGCGACGACGAACTGCCTGAACTCCTGCTCGCGGATTCCCGGATTCAGTTCCTTGAGCAGGATGGGGGGACTTGATCGATGCCGGATCTGACATCACAACTTCTTGAGTTTTTGCCGGCGATCTATCAGGGTGGAGGCGGTCCTGCCGATGGAGTGCCGGAAGCTCTGTTTCTGGAGTCATGGCTGTTGCCGTTCGAGACGATTCTGCTCCAGGCAGTCGAACCCAGGGCAGATTTGGCGTCACTCGAAGAAAAGATCGGCGCGCTTCCTCAGCTGTTCAGTCCGGTCGAAGCTCCGGTTGAGTTCCTGCCATGGCTGGCGGGCTGGGTGGCATGGTCGGCAATTCTGCCGCGGGACGATCGCCGGAAGCGCCAGTTTCTGAGCCGGTTGATCTCACTGAACCGGATTCGGGGCACGCGAACGTACCTGGAGGAGATTCTTCGGTTTTTTCTGGATTGCCCCGTAGCGATTGACGAGTCCGTAGCCCCCGAATGCCAGGTCGGTCTGCGCTCCACGTTGGGAAGGGATATGCAACTGGGCGGCGGGCCCGCCAACTTCTTCCGTGTCCGACTGGTGTTTGGTTTGCCGGCTGAAGAAGACGTAACCCGGCAGAGCCGGATCGCGCGGCGGATCATCGATCTTTCGAAACCAGCCCACACGCAGTACAAGCTGGACATCATCTCGCCGGCTCTGCAGATCGGAATTCATTCGACGATCGGACGCGATACGGTGCTCGGTCAGGCGCCGCGGGACTGAGAGGAAATTGTTATGGCCGAAATCAAGCGTCTCAACTATTTCAGACACCAGTTCCTGGACGAAAAAGACTTCCAGGACGAACAGAAGTACCACATTGAGATGCGCCGCCTCCTTAGCCGTTTACTGCACTCCGAAGGGATTGTGGACGGTCTGAATGTCGAGCCTGCCGGCGACCAGGAAATACGAATTTCGCCCGGCATGGCGCTGGATCGGGAAGGCCGCGAAATTATTCTCGCGCGGGAAACGACGCGCAATCTCGAATCCATCGCGGCGGGATCGCACGGCTTCGTGACGATCTCGTACAACGAGCAAATGGAACAGGCAGATCGGTATTCAGGGGGCGGCGTGGAGGGATTTACGCGTGTGACGGAATCGCATGAGATTCACGTCACTCCCCACCATCCGCCGGAAGATTCGACCGCGATTGTGCTCGCGCGCGTGCATCTGAATGAGGCGCGCCACATTCGCGAGATCGATCATTCCGTACGGCGGCATTCGGCTCCCAGGCTGGGTCCCGGCGCGATCCGGGAAGAATATCTGGCCAATGGCGCGGTCACCGCCGCGAAACTGGCCCCGGCTCTTCGCCGCCAGACGGGATGGCTTCGGCTCTCGTTCAAGCCACATCCCGAGCCGGAACGGCCGGCATTCGCGATCGGTCCGACGGAAGCCCTGTCCGGCCGGGAGGGCGCGACCGGGAATATGGGGATCCCCTCGCCACCCGGCGCTGTGCGAATCACCGGTTTCCGTATCGCCGGAGAGATCAACGACGCCGGAATTACGATCGAGCTGTACAAGTGCGGCTGGGATCCCGTCGGCAGGGATCATGAGAAACGGACGCTCCTGAAGAACACGTTTCAGGCTCGCCGTGCGAGCGGAAACCGAAGTCCGTTCGAGGAGATGGTGCCGCTTGAGGAGGATCTCGATCCGGAACACCATGCGCTGTCGGTGCGAGTGATCGGGGCTGGCAGAACATCCATTTCGCTGATCGCCATCCGCTTTGAGTACGAGTTAAGGGAAGCGACTGAGGCGGCCTGATCAACGTCGGACGAAGCCGCCGCGGGATGGTGTAAAGTCAAAGCCCGGGATGAAATGGCCGAGAATCCCACGATGCGGTTGGCTCTTTCTGGCGGCGCTTCCGCCGCTGACGCTGCTTATAGACGGTCAGGCCGTTTCCGGCATCCGCTTCACCGATGTCAGTGAGCGTACTCGCATCAATTTCATCCATCAGGCCAGCCCGACCTCGCACAAATATCTGGTCGAAACGATGAGCGGCGGCGTCGCGATGCTCGACTACGATGGCGACGGGTTGCTCGATGTCTTCTTTGTCAACGGCGCGGCTCTCGGGGATCCGATGAAGCCCGGCGAACAGCCCGACAAGAGTTCCCCGCGCTACTGGAATCGCCTGTACCGGAATAACGGCGATGGCTCTTTCAGCGACGTGACGGAGAAGGCGGGCCTCAAAGGGTGCGGCTTCGGTATGGGCGCCGCCGCCGCCGACTACGACAACGATGGCCGGACGGACCTTTACGTTACCAATCTCGACGGCAACATTCTTTATCACAACAATGGCGACGGCACGTTCACCGACGTCACGGAAACGGCGGGCGTGCGCGGAAGTGGCTGGTCAGCGGGCGCCATGTTCATCGACTTCGACAAAGATGGTCTGCTCGATCTGATGGTCGCCCGGTACCTCGTATGGAATTTTTCGATGGACATCTACTGCGGGCTGCGGCGTCCCGGCGGCCGAATGTATTGCCATCCAGACCAGTTCCAGCCGGTTTCACACCTGCTCTTTCACAACGAAGGACACGGGCGGTTCAAAGATGTTTCGGTTGCTTCCGGACTTGCGGCGCATAAGGGCAAAGGCCTGGGCGTCGCGATGGAAGACTTCGATCGCGACGGCTGGCCGGACGTGCTGGTCGCCAACGATTCGATGCCACAGCAACTCTTTCACAACAAGCGCAATGGCACTTTTGAAGAGGTGGGGGCCGACGCGGGAGTCGCCTGGGACTCCGACGGTCACACTTTCGCCGGCATGGGCACGGACTTCGCCGATTACGACAACGACGGCTGGCCCGACATCTTCGTGAATGCGCTCGGTACGCAGCGCTACGCGCTTTTCCGGAATGTGAAGGGTTCCTTCGACTACGTTTCCGATTCGACGGGCATTGGCGCCGCAAGCATGCTGCACTCCGGCTGGGGAGCAAAATTCGCCGATTTCGATAACGATGGCTGGAAGGATCTTTTTGTCGCGCAGGGGCACGTAATGGATAACGTCGAACTGACGCAGCCCAATCTGCGATATCGGGAAGCTCCTCTGCTGCTGCGAAACCGGGCGGGCAAGTTTGTCGACGTCACGGCGAGCGCGGGTGCGGCTCTCCACCACGAAATGCCCGCGCGCGGCGTCGCTTTCGGTGATCTGAACAACGACGGGTGGATCGATATGGCGATTAACGTCAACAATGGCCCGTTGGTAATCCTTAAAAACAGCGGGGCGCCCGGCAATCATTGGCTTACGATCGACACGATCGGGACATCGAGCAACCGCGACGGCATTGGCGCGCGCATTCGCGTGGTGACGGAATCGGGCCCGGACCAGTATGCGATGGTCTCGACAGCGTCGAGTTATTTGTCGTCCGGCGACAAGCGGGCGCATTTTGGATTGGGCGCAAACCGGGAAGCGAAGCTCGTTGAAATCCAGTGGCCGAGTGGACGCATGCAAAAGCTTGAGCACGTGCCCGCGGACCGGATCCTGCGCGTGCGGGAACCCTGACTACTTTCGCCGCATATTGGCCAGAATATCGAGCGCCTTCTGGATTTCGGAGTCGCCCGGAAGATCGGTCAGCGCCTCGCGCAGGTCGCGTTCGCACCCGGCGAACTGTCCTGCCTGGCATTCTGTCAGTCCGAGATTCTTGCGTAGCCTGGGAAGCGAAGAACACCCGGCGCAGACTTCCACCGCCTCGCGCATCCGAGCAATTGCGTTCTGCCAGTCGCCCTGCCTCGCCGCTGTGATGCCTTCGTTACTCAAGGTTTCGGAGCGTTCCACGAGCCTTTTTTGCTCCTGTAACGACCTGAGCCTCACCTGATATTGCTGCGAAAGCTTCGGATCCGATTTCTGCAGTGCGCGCATCAGGCTGTAGAGCGTCTGCGTATTGTTCGGATCGACCGCCAGCGATTTGCTCCATGCCGCTTCCGCGTCCCTGGTCCGGCCGAGGCTCTGCAGAGACTGGCCCAGCAGATAGGCCGCATCTGCGTTCTTCGGATCGAGTTGCAACGCCTTTCCAAGATGGTCTGCGGCTGCGGCGTTGTCACCGGTTTCCCGTTCAGCGAGGCCCAGCCGGTAGTAGCTCTCAGCGGAGGCCGGTTCGAGGCGGCACGCTTCGCGCAGTTCGGGGATGGCCTCGTCGAACCGGTGGAGTTCGCCCAAGAGTCTTCCTTTGTTGTAGTGCGAGGCCGCCAACCGGGGGGCGAGTTTGACGGCTTCGTTGAACTCGGCGAGAGCTGATTCTTTCTCCTGACGGTCCGCCAGAGCGATGCCGAGGTTGAGATGCGATTCGGCGGACTTCGGGTCCAGTGAAACCGCTTTGCGGAATGTATCCACTGCGGCGGGACTCCCGGTTCGTCCCTGAATCATTCCGAGCGCGGTCAGCGCTTTGAGATTGCCGGGTTCTTTTTCCAGAGCCCGTTGCAATTCCTGCTGGGCCGTCGGAAAATCTCCTCGTCCCGCAAGAATGAGCGCGAGGTTCACGCGCGCCTGCCCATAGTCCGGGCTGTTCTCGATGGCCCGCCGGAACAGCGCTTCAGCGCGCTTCTGATCGCCCAGTTGACCGTAGAGAACGCCGAGGTTGTTCTGGCACTCCGCGCACTGCGGGTCGCCGGCAATGGCCCGATCGAACTCCCGAGCGGCTTCCTGATGAAGCGACTGAGCCATGTAAAGCAAGCCGAGCTGGTTATGCGCCGCCGCGAATCCCGAATCGAGCTTCACGGACTTTTCGAGCGCCTCGCGAGCGGCTGCATTGTCGCCAACGCGTTGCCGGGCGAGCGCGAGGTTATACCAGGTCTTCGCGTTTTCCGGATCGGACTTCAGCGCTTCCTCGTACCCCGCGATCGCGCCTCGCGCATCACCCGCAGTGAGCGCCTGATTGGCGCGGCTGGCTGCCATCGCCCCGATGTTACTCAACTGGTCCTGTTTCTTGCGACGCTCGAATTCGCTTAACTGCTGGCGGGCAGCGTCGCCCTGGCCGAGCTTTCGGAGAACGCCGGCGAGTTGAAACTGCGCTTCCTGCGAATCGGGCTCCAGTTGCCGCGCCCTTTCGAGATGCTGCCGGGCTTCTTCCAGCTTGTCGATCCGCGCAAGAACGAAGCCGTAATTGTATTGCGCCTGATAGTAGTCGGGATTGAGATCGGTCGCGATCTTCAGGTCCTCGGCTGCTTTGGCATAATCGGCCATGCCCCGATAGACGATGCCGCGTAATCCGCGGGCTTCGGCGTCGGATGGATGCCGCGCGAGCACCTCGTTCAGGGGAGCGAGCGCCTCCGGCTGCCGGTCGAGGCCGATCAGGGCCTTCGCCAGGGAAAGACGCGCGGGATCGTTCGATGGATCGAGCGCAAGAACTTTCTGGAAATGTCCAATGGCTTCGTCGTACAGTTTCTGGCGCGCGAGAAGCGTTCCGAGTCCGGCCTCAGCGATCGCGGAGCGCGAGTGGGCCGCCGAAAATTTTCGCAGGGAATCGACGGCTTCCGCCGGCTCGCCGTTATCGAAAAATGCCTCAGCCATCGAGACGACGTGGCCGGCGTCGTCGGGTTCCAGCGCGGCCGCCTCGCGCAGGGAGTTGGCCGCCGCGTTGTAGCGCCTCTGGGCTGTCAGGTTTTCTCCCAGATCGTGAAGCGCGGCCGCCGATTTCGGATCCAGCTTTAACGCGGCGCGGAACTGCGTTTCGGCTCCGCTCAGATCTCCCAGATCTTGGCGCGCCAGTCCGAGCGCGAGGTGCGCCTTCACGGAATCGGGCATCTGGCGGACAGCGATTTCGAGTTCATTCGCCGCGCGCTGCAATTGGCGATCTTCGTAAAGCGCGAGCCCCAGATTGAAGCGAGCGTCCTTTGACTGTGGATCGGATTTGAGAGCGGAGGAGAAAAGCTGAATGGCGCAGCGCCCGTTGCCTTGTCTGGCGAACCAGGCTCCGGCCTCGTTAGCCCAGGCAGCGGAGGATGGCGCCGCCTGGGTTGTAAACGCGCCCTTCGGGGGCAGGCAACTGGTATTGACCTGCCCCAAAGATATGGCGACCGAACCAACAAGGCAGGCGATCCGCCACATTGCAGTGGATGTCAGACGCGTCGAATTCACCTGCCAGCATCATCTCACGCCGAAGAAGGGTCAGAATTTCAACTTCAGACCCAACTGCAGCGTGCGCTCCGAGTTCGCCGTGCCCGTAATCTTTCCGAAATTCGGATCGGGCAGACTCCCGGTCGGTACGCCCAGAATCGTTGTATTCGGCATGTTGAAAGCCTCGGCGCGGAACTCCAGCGACCTCGTCTCCAGGAAACGGAACTCCCGGAAGACGGAGAGATCGATGTTCCAGAAGGCTGAAGAGCGAAGGGCGTAGCGGCCGAGATTACCGAATGTATAGGCAGCCGGAGCCGCAAACGCGGCCGTGTTGAACCACTCGTTGGCTGTCGGATGCGCCAATGTCGGATCACCCACGAGATTGGGTCTCAGATAGCCGGTGTTACCGGTGTTGGCGGTATCGCCGGGGACGGACAAGTTATAAGGTTGTCCTGAGCGCGCGCTGGTGATCGTGTTGATCTGCCATCCGCCCAGCAGGTAGTCGGCTGCACGGTGGCCTGTGGCGAACTGTTTTCCCGTTCCGAAGGGCAATTCGTAGAGCAGATTGACAGTCAGCACATGGGTCAGGTCGAAACCCGAAACGCTTCGGTCATTGTTGAAGTGGTAAGGATCCTGCACCGACTGGCCTTCCACGCCGTACCATCCCGAAGAGCCGATATCGATGGCTTTCGAATAGGTGTACGAAACCTGATAGGCCAGGCCCTTGTTGAACCGCTTGTTGAGGTTGAACTGCAGGGCGTTGTAGTTGCCGCGTCCCCAGCTTCGGTCGTAGTAGGTCGGGTGAATGTAGGTGTACGGTTGCCGCAGCGTCGGATTGCCGGGACCCGGCGTCAGCGCGACGTTGTAGTATCCGCCGAGGTCGAGGCGGCGGCTTCCCGAACCCACATAATCGATTCCGATCGTAGTGGAGTCGTTCAACTGCTTCGCGACGCCGAAGTTCCACTGCATCGAATAGGGATTTTTGTTATAGGGGTCGTAGAACCATTGCACCTGATTGAATGGCGTCGGTGCAGGGAACGCGCCGCCTCCGGCTGCGAATGGATTCTGTCCGTTCACGGTCGGGGTGGGCGTGCCGGCAACGGGCACGTTCAGATTGTTCGCGAGTTGCTGTCCGATATCGGGCCAGCTTCCTTCATAGTTCTGCGAGGTCTGGGTAACCGCAGCCCAGTTGTCGTAGAAAATGCCGAAGCCGGCACGAACTGCGGTGGTCGAACTGACGCGATAAGCCAGACCGAGGCGCGGACCCCAGTTCGTGGTCGTGTCGTGATAGATTTTGCCATTCGGCGAAACCACAACGTGCGCTGGCAGCGTGCCATCGCCGGGAATGCAGGGCGCGTGGCCCCGGTCCTTACAGGCAGGCGGCAGTTTCTGTACAACGTAGGTCCCGTCGTTGAAGTTGATCGCCCCGGTTTCGATGCCACCGTTCAGACCCACCGTGTCGGGACGTCCATAGGGCGGAATGAATGTGCGATCGTAGCGAAGGCCAAGGTTGACGGTCAGCTTCGAATTGAACTTCCACGCGTCCTGAAAGTAGAAGCCCATCTCGCCGCCCAGTCGTGTCGTCTCGTGCACGTTGCGACGTCCGGCGCTGTCGGGTACGTTGAGCAGGAATGACGCCATCGCATTGCCCGGGTTGACGTTGGGCGCCGACGGATCGTTGGTCTGTTGAAACGCATAAGACGAACTTGCGTTTGCGTACAAAGATTCGAATGTACTGGAACTGAATTCGCCGCCAAAACGGAATGTGTGACTGCCAAGCACCTTCGAAACGTTCGCTTTCCATTGGTGGACATTCGTCTCATTCGGATTCAGCGAATTGGAGATGCCGGGAACGCCGTTATAGCCGCTGATGTTGATGCCGGGCAGGAGGCTGAATCCGCCGAGAAAATTGCCCGCGAAGTTCTGGTCGAATCCGAGCGACTGGATGGTGCTCGCGGCCAGGTTTGAGTAGACAGTGGAACTGTTCGTTTCCTGATGCGACCGGCCATACTGGGCCTGCAGGATCAGGGTCGGGCTGAACGTATGCACCCAGCTTGCGCCGTAGTTCTGGCCGGGATTGTCGGTGATCGTTTTCGTCGCAATCGGAATACCGCCGCTACCCGAAGTGTCGTAGTAGATCGCGCTGTAGCGGAACCAGAAATTGTCTTTGGATCCCAACGACTGATCGATGCGCGCTGTGTACTCCTTCTGGTGCTGCACGAAGGGGGTAGGGTCGATGGCGTTGTTGTTCCCCACGCCGGTGTTGAAGAGCGGCGGACGAATGGACTTGAAGAAGCTCACGAGTCGCGTATCGATGAGGTTGCCGGGAATAACGTTTCCCGGAAACGGATCGCGAATGAAGCCACCCGGCTTGTTGGGGTCGGGGCGCGTGGAGAAGGGATTGAACGCCTGGGCCTGGCCCGCCAGGTTTCCGCTTAGTTCCGCGTCTGTAGGGAAGTGTTTGAAAGCGTTTGCCGCGCGGGAATACTCGAAACCTTCGTAAGCCGCATAAAAGAAGGTCTTATTCTTGCCGTTGTACACTTTCGGGATCCATACGGGTCCTCCGACGCCGACGCCGAACTGGTTCTGCCGGAAGACTGTGGGACTGGCGAGGAACGTATTTCGCGCGTTGAATTCGTTGTTACGCAGAAACTCCCACGCGGAACCGTGTACATCATTGGTGCCGGACCTGGTCGCAACGTTGATGATGCCGCCGAGCACGCCGCCGAATTCCGCGAGATCGTTATGCGAGTTGACTTTAAATTCCGCGATCGCGTCGATGATCGGAGGAACTGCGTAGGTGCTTGAGAAGGCTCCCTGATTGTTCAGGCCATCGGTGAGGAAGAAGTTACTGCGATTGGTCTGGCCATTGATCGCGGGGAAGGAGAACTGCGTGCCCGATGCGACGTTGCCGAAACCACCCGAATTCTGTGAGACGCTGATGGGCGCGACGCCCGGCGTCAGCGAAAGCAGTTGGGTGAAGTTGCGGCCATTCAGGGGAAGATCCACTACCTGTTTCTGTGCAATGACCGTACCCAACTCCGATGTGGCCGCCTGTACCAGTTCGCCCGAGGCTTCCACTGTGACGGTTTGCTGTACCGCGCCGACCTGAAGCGTGAAGTCAAGAGTTGCGGTCTGATTCACCACCAGTGTCAATTGAGCGATCTTCGCAGTCTGGAATCCTGCCGACGAGGCTTCCAGAGAGTAATTGCCGGGCGCGATGTTAAGAAACACATAGTTGCCGGCCGCATTGGACTCGGCGCGTGTTTCGATCGTTGTATCCAGGTTGCGAAGAACAAGCGCCGCTCCCGCCACCGCGCCACCCGCGGAATCGTGAACGACTCCGGTAACAGTCGCGGTGGAAAGTTGGGCTGAACCCTGTGGACAGTAAGCGAGCAGCAGTATACCGAGTGCTGCCCCAAAAAAGGCAAATCCGCTCTTTCGCGCCGCACCGGCGCTATGTCTGAATTGCATAATGGCCCCCATTCCGACCAGGAAATAATGCTGGTAAGTATATTTACTCCATTTTTCGGAGTCAAGGGTTTTAACGCTTACTTTAACGAGTCAGGAAGGGACGTGTATGGTGCGGAACCGAGTGGGAAGCAAGGTCCGGTTTGCGATAAGATCAACCGGATAGGGACAGGGGCCGTGGCACAAATTTCGGGCTTTTCGCAATCCAGAGTGTCCGGCTTCAAACTTGTCTGGCTCCTGCTTTCCATGTGGCTTCCTGGCGAGTGCCGCGCCGCGGGGCCGCCTCCTGTCTATCGGAATACGGATCCGGACATACGGTATGTGGGCTCGTCCGCCTGCGCCGGGTGTCACCGGGCCATTTATGAAAAGTTCATTCGCACGCCGATGGGCAAGTCCGTCACAGCGACTAAGCCCACTGGGTTCCCGCTTCCCGGCTCCGCGGAAATCGCCAGTCTGAATCGGCGTTTTGAAGTGTTCGAGAAAGAGGGGCGGGTGTTTCAGTCCGAAACCGAATTGGCGGACGGCAGGACAACCTTCCGGCGGGAAGAGCCACTGGCATGGGCAATCGGGTCCGGCGAGAATGGCATAACGTTCGCCATCGAGCGCGGCGGTTATCTGTTCGAGGCGCCTCTTTCTTACTATTCGGCCGTCCGCCGGTGGGATCTCTCCCCTGGCTACGAGGCGGGCGACATCGGTTTCAGCCGCCCGATCAGCGCCGCCTGCATGGTCTGTCATTCCGGCCGCTCCCAGCCCGTGCCAGGCAGAG
>DASZUZ010000633.1:0-6580 GCA_035547415.1 Bryobacteraceae bacterium
CACCGAGAATTTTTCGGCCTATTCCATTCTGAAGCACCGTCATGTACCGGAAGTCCTTCAGGTCAGCGACGTGGAGGAGGCCGAATTCAGCTTCACGGCGCAATTGATTCCGATTGACCGCGGCATTCTCGAAACGATTTATTTCCGCCTGTCGAAATCCCTCTCCGGGGCGCAGATCATGGCGATCTACGAAAAGCAGTACGCGAACGAGCCGTTTGTCCGGCTGTACGAGGCGGGTCATGTGCCCGATCTGCACGCCGTTCGCCGCACGAATTTCTGCGATATCGGCATTGTGGCGGACCCGGCTTCGGGTCGCTGCGTTGTGGTGAGCGCCATCGACAATCTCGTCAAAGGCGCCGCGGGCCAGGCGATTCAGAACCTGAATCTGGCGGCCGGGTTCGACGAAACGGCGGGGCTGTTGTGAAGGTTCTGATCAAGATCGGCGGGAGCCTGCTGGACGATCCGGCGTCGAGGCACGATATCGCGCGCCAGATCGCGCGCGTTGCGGCTTCCGGCGCAGCCGTTACGGTGGTTCACGGCGGCGGCAAGCAGATGACCCGGTTTCTCGAAGAGCGTGGAATCAAAAGCAACTTCGTGCGCGGGCTTCGCGTGACGACGGACGAAACGATCGATGCGGTGCTGAAAGTTCTGGCCGGCACGGTGAATACCCAACTGGTCGCGGCTCTCGGCGCGGCGGGAACACGGGCCGTGGGGCTCACGGGGATCGATTCCGGCATCGCCACGGCGGATCAGCTCGATCCGGAACTCGGATTTGTGGGGCGCGTGGTCAGTTCGGATTCGCGCCTTCTGAATACACTCACCGGCGCGGGCTATGTTCCCGTGGTGGCCTGCGTGGCGGGAGGCGCGGCCGGCGAAGTATTCAACGTGAACGGCGACTCCATGGCCGTTGCGGTTGCATCCAACTGGAGTGTGGACAGACTCGTGTTCCTGACCGATGTTTCGGGAGTTCTGGACGCGCAGAAGTCGATCATTCCGCTTCTCACGATCGCCGGCTGCCAGGAACTGATCCGATCCGGCGTGGCGACGGGTGGCATGCAGGCAAAGCTGAACGCCGCGACGGATGCGGTGGCCCACGGTGTGCAGGAAGTTCGCATTGTGAAGGGTTCAGATTCGGACATCGTCACGCGCGTGTTCGCCGGCGAGGAGATCGGGACGCGAGTTGTCGCGGGGGACCTGCATTGATCAGCGCGCTGACTCCGGACCTGGTTTCGCACCAGACCACGTCAAACAAAAATATCGAGGTCCGGAAGGCTTCGATGCAGGACATTCCCGCTCTGCTCGAACTGATCAACGGTTATGCGGCCAAAGGCATTATGCTGCCGCGCACCGAATTCGAGCTCTCGGAAAACATGCGCGACTTCTCCGTCGCTTACGACGGGAACAGACTCGCGGGCTGCGGGGCGCTGCACTTCTATTCGCCAACCGTCGGCGAGGTGCGTTCGCTCGCCGTGGCGGAAAGCCATAAGACACACGGCGTCGGACGGCTGATTGTGGAAGCCCTGGTATACGAGGCGAAGCTCTACGGGCTCGATGCCGTCTTCGCGTTCACTTATGTGCCCGGATTTTTCGCGAAAGTCGGGTTCAGCGAGGTGGAACGCGGCGAGTTGCCGCTGAAGGCGTGGAAGGATTGCCTGCGGTGCTCGAAATTCCACTCCTGCGACGAAATCGCGGTTTTGCGTGTCCTGCGGCCGCAACGCTGGGAACAACGGCAATCGTCGCAGCCGGTGCTGGGAATCGAAGGCGGCACTGTGGTCATCCTGCCGACCGTCCGGCGATAAACCCGATTATTCCGGCAGCAAAGCCCGGATCGTCCCGATCGAATCGGCCTCCTCGGCCTTCTTATCTGTCCGCCAGCGCGCCAGGCGGGGGAATCGCACGGCGATCCCGGAACGATGGCGCGGACTCTTCTGAATTCCCTCGAAAGCAAGTTCGAAGACGAGCTCCGGCTTTACCCTCCGCACCGGTCCGAATTTCTCCACCGTGTTACGCCGGATCCAGGAATCCACCTTCGCAATCTCGTCATTCGTGAGCCCGGAATAGGCTTTGGCGAACGGTACGAGTTCGCCGTTGTCCCAGACTCCGAAAGTGTAATCCGTCAGCAGGCTGGCTCGTCTTCCGTTACCGGGCTGCGCATAGATCAGCACGCAGTCCACCGAGTACGGTTCGATCTTCCACTTCCACCAGTCGCCGCGCCGGCGGCCGACCCGGTAAGGAGAACCGTGCCTCTTCAGCATGAATCCCTCGACCCGGCGTTCGCGCGACTCCGCCCGCTTTTCCTCGAGTTCTTCCCAGGTCCGGAAGGGAACAGGCGCCGAAAGGATGAGATGTCCGGTCGAGGCGAGCGAATCCGTCAGCACCGTCAGATGCGCCCTTCGCTTCTCGATGGGCCACTCGCGGATATCCTCGCCCTGCCACTCCAGCAGATCGTAAGCGATGAGAGCGACGGGTACCTCCGCCAGGATTTTGGGTCCGAGAACCTTGCGCCCGATTCGCCGCTGCATCTGTGCGAACGGCAGAGGCAGGCCGTCTTTCCACGGCAGGATCTCGCCGTCGATCACGGTTCCTTCGGGCAGCAGTCCGCCCAGCGACTTCAGTTCCGGAAACCGCTCCGTCACGAGTTCTTCGCCACGCGACCAGATAAAGGTCTGCCAGCGGCGGCGGATGATCTGGGAGCGAATGCCGTCCCACTTCCATTCGGCCATCCATTCCGACGGTTCGCCGAGTTCGGCAGGGTGGCCGTCCACGGGATACGCGAGGAAAAACGGGTACGGCCGGCTCACGTTCGTGTCCTCGGTATTCTTTGCGATCAACTGGGCGAAAAAGGCGGGGGCCGGCTGCCAGTCTCCCATCAGGCGGTGTGAGATCACCTCCGTGCTGGTTTCCGCGAACTCCGCCAGCGCCCGCACCACCAGATTCCGGGACACGCCCACCCGAAACTCGCCGGTGATGAGCTTGTTCCAGACAAAGCGCTGCCGCTCGTTCATTTCGAGCCACGCGAAGACGAGTGATTCGCGCTGCTGCTCATCGGTCCACTCGCGCAGTGGAAGGAGCCGCTGCTCGACCCAGTAGCGCAGGGGTTTGTCGGTGGAAGTAATCGGCGCCGGGAGCAGAAGCGCAATGGTCTCGGCCAGATCTCCCACCGCCGAGTAGCAATCGCCGAAGATCCATTCCGGCAAGCCCGCTTCCGCCACGGACCATTCCACCAGCTTGCGGGTTTCAATCAGGCGCCGGATGCGGCGGCCAATGAGGAAATGGATCGTCCAGACCGCATCCTCCGGAGCCGCCGTCCGGAAGTAGCCGACGAGCGCCTCGATCTTCTCATTGGTCTTTGTGGTTTCGTCGAGCGCGGCGTACAGGTCCGCGAAGGCCTTCATTCGGGAGCATCTCCGACCGGGTCCTCGGCTTGTTCGCCTTCTCCTTCGAAACGGGTTTCGAGAGCGGCCGCCTGCTTTCCTTGTTCGCGCAGCCATCGCACCAGGGGGGCGCGATACCCATGCGTTACGAGCACCGTCTCCGCGTGGCTTTCGAGAATGGCCGTTTGCAGACCGGGCCAGTCCGCATGATCGGAGAGGACGAAGCCGCGATCGATCGATCTTCGCCGCCGCGTTCCCCGAATTCGCATCCACCCGGAGGCCAGGCCGGTCGAAAGGGTCCCGAAGCGCTTCATCCAGGGTGAACCGTGCGCCGAGGGCGGAGCGATCACCAGTGCGCGGGTCCAGTCATAACCCTTGGGCGCATCGCTCGAATGGAGAGTGGGCGGTAGCGGGACGCCGCTCTCCCGGTAGACCCTGTTCATTCGTTCGACGGCCCCGTGGCAGAAGATGGGACCGATTTCCGGGTCGAGTCCGGCGAGCACCCGCTGCGATTTGCCTAACGGGTATCCGAAGATGACGCTGCATTTCCCTCGCTCCCGGTTCGCGCGCCACCAGTCATTGATAGAGCCGAGCACATCTTCCGCCGCCGGCCAGCGGTAGATCGGTAAACCGAAGGTCGATTCGGTGACGAAAGTATGGCAGCGTGCCGTTTCGAACGGAGCGCATGTGGAATCGGCCGCGAGTTTGTAATCGCCGGAGATTACCCAGACTTCGCCGCGGTGCTCGACACGGATCTGGGCCGAGCCGAGGACGTGGCCCGCCGGGAAGAACGTCACTGTAACTTCCCCGATGCCGAGGGTTTCGCCGTAGGGCAGGGTCTGAACGAGGGCTTCGGCGCCGAGGCGGGTCCGGAGCACGAGTTCGCCCGGCCGGGCGCACAGGTAAGCCGCACAGCCGGAACGCGCATGATCCGAGTGCCCGTGTGTGATCAGCGCTTTATCGACTGGCCCCCAGGGGTCGATGTAAAATCCCCCCGCTTCGCAGAAAAGGCCGTTCTGGTCCACCCGAAGCAGGGGCATCCGGTCCCAGTATAGAGGCAGACGTCAGGGCCCGGGACTGTGTGGTCCCTTAGACGGCGTTGGTTGCACAAAGGTTTCAGGAACGTGTTAGAGTGAACTACCAAAGCGAGGCGTACATGCAGCTGCGCTCTTTCATTCTCATCCCTTTTGTTGTCCTGCCTTTATGCGCCAGCGAGGCGTTCGATCGGGCTCACCACCACGAGGAGGCGGGCGATTCCGCCGCGGCTCGCGACGTCTTTGTGAAGGCTCTGCGGCAGACTCCGAACGACGCGGAATTGCGCAGCGGATATGCCGAATTTCTGGAGCGGTATCACGATCCGGCGGCGCGCGATGAATATCGGAAGGCGGTTTCCGCCTGGAAGAAAGATGGAAAAACGCCGAACGCGGCGGCTGCCGCCCGAAGGGCCGTGCTGCTGGATCTGATCGCCGGAGACCGGAAAGCGGCCGAGGCGGACCTTGCAGACTACCGCTCGCTGGGAGGCAGCGATCTCCGGCTTCCCGAGGCTGACGCGCCCTCTGCCGCCGCGCGGCAATTTATTGAAATTCCCGGTCCCCTGCGTTCCTTTGCCCGAATGGCCGCTATTTCCGCCGATTCGGCTCCCGAGGATATACTGCCGGCGCTTGCGCGCAACGTGGTCACCAATGGATTTCAGGCTTCGCGGAGTAACGATGAACTCGAGGAAACCGAGTACCTGAAACTGGTGCATCGTTACATCTCGCAGGCGAGGGAACTGGACAAACTGGCCGGAGCGGACAAAATCATCAAGGTTCCCGCCTGCGAGTCGACGCAAACGAACGACCTGCTTCGGGTCCTGGGATTTCGGATGCGCGGCGGCTGCGGCAGCGAGGTCGTCCTCGAGACGGTGAACGCGTCCCGCGCGTTTCTCTCCACCGATTCCGGTTTTCCGCTCGCCCAACTGGAGCAGTCGCTGCGCACGGACAAACCATTTTCCTACGATTACCGGCCGACGAGAGTGCCGATCCTCTACACGGCGGACTACTGGATCACGGGGAAGGAGAAGGCCCAGGGCGAAACTATCGACGTTTTCCTGGGCGATCCCGGTTTATGCCGCTTCTATCTCGGCATGTCCAAACTGGATCCGGAGACGGCGGACGAATTGAAAAAGGGCATGCCCCTCGTCAAACTGCGTGCGTTCGCGGGCGTGCTGGATTTCTTCGGCGGCAATTTCGAAATCCGGCAGGGCAGAGCGGTTTTACCCGGCGGCGCGAAGTCCGCCCCTGGCTGGGCGGAACTGGCGGGCGTCTCTCCCGACAAGGGCGCCGAGTTCTTCGACAAGCTGATGACGAAGGATGACGGTTGGCTGGCGAGTCTCTACGATGCTCTCGCGCGGATCCATGGACCGGTCCAGGACTACCTCACCGAACCGGCCCGCATGAAGCGTTTCTACATGGCCGTGCGTGGCAAGATCACCACCCCGGGACCGGCTCGCCCGGTCTTCCGCTCCAACGCGGACATGATGCTGTTGACGACGCGGCTGCACATTGACGCGGATGGGAAAGCTCACATTCCGGGCGGAATCGAGGTCTGGAAGAATCTCTTTGCCAGAAGTCCGCGCGGGAAATACGATGCGAAGCTCAGCCGGACCGCTGCGGGCTGGAAGGAGCCCGACGATGTGCTCGAGGCCCTGTTCGCCCTCTGCCGCAAGCCGGTGGATAACGAGCCGCTGAAGATCTTCATGGCGCTGACCGACCTCGACCGGGGACGCAGTCAGCCTCTTTCCGCCGAGACCGCGGATCGTCTGATTAAAGGCTGGAGCATCTACGGGCCCCAGTACACCGTCTTCGGCGACGCTCCCTCGCTGACGGACAAAACCATCGTCGCCTGGCTCGACGCGGCGCAGAGCCTGGACAAAATCCGCGATGCCCAGTTGCGGCAGGACGCCATCGGGACGATGCAGGGTCTGACGGGCATCTGGCAGATCTTCTCGCGCCAGGGCAGCATTCCGGCGCCAAAGACGGACGAAACCCTCGCGGGGATCGTCGCGCCGTTCACGACCATCCGAAACGATCGTGAGCTGTTTGACGCCGGCCGGCAGGGTTTGAACCTGCTGGTCAGATCCACCGCTGCGACATCGGGGACCGTACAGGAACGGATGCTCGCCCTGCTGGCGGGCGGCTCGCGGATCGATGCCTCCGAACCCCGGA
>DASZUZ010000634.1:0-2406 GCA_035547415.1 Bryobacteraceae bacterium
CGAGGTTGCTCGACCGCGGTATTCGGCTCCATCCTGCTGACCCTCGTCGACTACGTTTTGAACCGCCTCGCCGGCCTATGAAATCCGGAGCCGTGTTCGGCTCCGGTCCGGTCAATCGAGGCTCATCGCGCCGGGCGGTACTGGCGCAAATCTTTCGAGACAGATAGCAATGTGTCTCCTTTCACGGAGTCATCCGCTTCATCGTGCCGCGTAGAACCGTAGGGCCATTCGTCCAGACCCGCTTACCTTACGTAAAGATTACGCTTATTAGTGGCCGAACCGGGATTACCGAGGGGAGGACTTCAGTGAAAATCTCTGCCCGCGCATTCATCTCAGCGGCGTCGGCGCTTTTCGTTTTAACGACCTGCGCTCCAGCCGCAACCATCACCTACACCGCCATTCTCAAAGGCTCCAATGAAGCGCCGCCAGTTGCATCCACGGCTACCGGATTTGCGACACTCACACTGAACGGCGACATGCTGTCTGTAATGGAGACGTTCAGTGGTCTTATTGGTGGACCTGCCTCGGCTGCCCATATTCATTGCTGCGCGTTGCCCGGTTCGAATGCGTCTGTAGCCGTCCCGTTTCCGTCATTCCCCAACGCGACCAGCGGGACGTTTACTGGCTCCTTCGATCTGACGGATCCCGCGGTTTACTCCACCGCCTTTCTCACGGCGCAGGGCGGAACCGCGGCTGGCGCGGAGGCTGCTTTGATCGCAGGCTTCAATTCGAACATGGCATACGCCAATATTCACGACGCGATGTTCCCGGGCGGAGAAATACGGGGCTTCATCACCATCGTTCCGGAGCCGGGCTCGTTCTCGCTTGCGGGGATTCTTCTTACAATCGCGGCTCTGACCGGCATTCGACGTAAAAAAGCTTCGATCGCCTGATCTCGCCAGTTACGTTTTGGCTCAATATTTGCTCCCCGATGTGAGGTCGGGGCTTTCGCCCGGCACAAACCAGGCGAATGAGCCAGACATTGATCCCAAAAGTAGTCGTCGTCACAGGAGCGTCCGCCGGCGTCGGTCGCGCCGTCGTCCAGGAATTTGCGCGCCAGGGCGCATGCATCGGACTCATCGCTCGCGGACGCGAGCGTCTTGAATCCGCTCAACGCGAAGTCGAGCGGGCGGGCGCCAAAGCCATCGTTTTGCCGGCGGACGTATCGGATGCCGGCCAAATCGACAACGCAGCCAGCCAGGTTGAAAGCCAGTTCGGCCCGATAGACGTGTGGGTGAACAACGCGATGACGACCATCTTCGCGCCCTTTCACGAGATCACCCCGGCCGAGTTCAAACGAGCAACCGAAGTCACTTATCTCGGCTGTGTAAACGGGACCATGGCCGCGCTCCGCCGAATGCGGCCGCGCAATCGCGGCGCAATCGTGCAGGTGGGCTCCGCCCTCGCTTACAGGTCGATTCCTCTGCAGTCCGCCTACTGCGGCGCCAAGCACGCTATTGTTGGCTTCACGGATTCCCTGCGCTCCGAACTGATCCACCAGAAGAGCGGCATCCATCTCACGATGGTGCATCTGCCGGCCATGAATACTCCGCAGTTCAGTTGGTGCCGCACGCGCCTGCCCCGGCATCCGCAGCCGGTTCCACCCATTTATCAGCCGGAAGTGGCCGCGCGCGCGATCGTCTGGGCCGCGAGCCACAGACGGCGTGAACTCTATGTGGCGTGGCCCACCGTGAAGGCAATTTACGGGCAGATGATTGCGCCCGGTTACGCGGACGAGTATCTCGCGAAATTTGCGTACGAAGGACAGGAAACACAGCAACCAATCCCGCCGGATCGTCCGGATAATCTCTTCGAGCCCGTTCCCGGCGACTACTCTTCGCATGGGGTGTTTGATCGGAGAGCGAGCGGCTTCAGCCCGCTGGCCTGGATGGATCTGCATCGCGGGACGGTAGCGGCAGGCGCCGCTCTTCTGGCCGGCGCGGCGACATGGATACTTCGGTCCATGCGATCGGACAGAGGTAACGCGCTGTCATGAACACAGCGCTGATTCCCGCGGTGCTTCGCCGGGCGGATGTCAGGATTCGTGAAGGAAGATTTCAGCGATGGCTGTCGCTCATCGCCGGAATGTCGAGCGCGCTGAGCGGACTCGAAGTCGCTTACGAGCATTACAAAGGCAGCTACAGCCGCCGCATCATGTACACGCCCGTGATCCTCAGCGCATTGCTGACCGGAGCGGGCTTCGCGGGATTCCGGAGCAGGAAGGCCGCGGTCACTGTTCTGCGGGGAACCTCCGTTGTGACTCTCGCCGACAGCCTGGCCGGCTTTTACTTCCATGTAAAGGGCGTGCAACGAAAGCCCGGCGGATGGCGGTTGCCGGTCACGAACATCGTCATGGGTCCGCCCATTTTCGCACCGTTGTTGTTCGGTGTTTCCGCTTATCTCGGG
>DASZUZ010000635.1:0-1811 GCA_035547415.1 Bryobacteraceae bacterium
GCATCAAAGTGGGCATCGGGCCGGGTTCGATCTGCACAACGCGTATCGTTTCGGGCGCGGGGATTCCCCAGTTGACGGCTATCGCGGCGTGCAGCCGCGCGGCGCGTGAATCGGGCATTCCGCTGATCGCCGATGGCGGCATCAAATTCTCGGGCGACGTGACGAAGGCGATTGCCGCAGGCGGCGATACCGTCATGATCGGCAGCCTGCTCGCCGGTACGGACGAGAGCCCGGGCGAGACGATTCTCTACCAGGGCCGCACGTTCAAAACGTATCGCGGCATGGGCTCGCTGGGCGCCATGTCGACGGGGAGCACGGACCGGTATGCGCTCGATCCGACGCAGAAGCTGGTGCCGGAAGGCATCGAAGGACGCGTGGCGTCGAAAGGACCGCTTTCGGACCTGGTTTACCAACTGGTGGGTGGACTGAAATCCGGCATGGGTTATTGCGGTTGCCGGACCATCCCGCAGTTGCAGGAACAGGCGCGTTTCGTTCGGGTTTCGCCTGCCGGCCTGCGCGAAAGCCACGTCCACGACGTGATCATCACGAAGGAAGCTCCGAATTACCGCATTGAATAATCCGGCGCTTTGACGCTATAATCGGAACCGAACACTTTCGCCTTTTGTTCGCATTTTAAGGAGCCCTCCGCATGGACGAAAAAGAACGCGCGCGCGCATTGGAGCAGACGCTCGGCCAGATCGAGAAGCAGTTCGGGAAGGGCTCGATTCTGCGGCTCGGATCGAAGGACGCGATCATGCCGGTCGCCGTGATTTCGAGCGGCTCGATCTCGCTCGATTCGGCGCTGGGGACCGGCGGTTTTCCGCGGGGCAGAATCAGCGAAATTTACGGGCCGGAATCGTCCGGTAAAACGACGATTGCGCTGCAGGTCGTGGCGGAGGCGCAGAAGCGCGGCGGCATGGCGGCGTTTATCGACGTGGAGCACGCGCTCGATCCCGTTTATGCCCGCAAGCTCGGCGTGGACGTGGACAATCTGCTGGTGTCGCAGCCGGATTACGGCGAACAGGCGCTGGAGATCACGGGTGCGCTGGTGGCTTCGGGGTCGATTGACGTTCTGGTGGTGGACTCGGTGGCGGCGCTGGTGCCGAAGGCCGAACTCGACGGCGAAATGGGCGATTCGCACGTGGGTCTGCAGGCGCGGCTGATGTCGCAGGCGCTGCGGAAACTGACGGGCGTGGTCTCGAAGTCGAGAACGTGCCTGATCTTCATCAACCAGATCCGCGAAAAGATTGGCGTGATGTTCGGCAGTCCGGAAACGACGACCGGCGGGCGCGCGCTGAAGTTTTATTCGTCGGTTCGGCTGGATATCCGGCGCATCGCGGCATTGAAGGATGGCGACAGCGTGGTCGGCAACCGCACGAAGGTGAAGGTGGTCAAGAACAAGCTCGCCTCGCCGTTCCGGGAAGCTGAATTCGATATCGTCTACGGGGAAGGGATTTCGCGCGAGGGCGATCTGATCGATCTGGGCGTGGCGCAGAGCGTTGTCGAGAAGAGCGGTTCGTGGCTGAGTTACAAGGGCGAGCGCATCGGGCAGGGCCGCGAGAACGCGAAGCAGTTCCTCAAGGACAATCAGGACATCCGCCAGCGGATCGAGACGGAACTGCGAAAGGCTCTGGGCTTGGTTCGGGAGCCGGTCAACGGGGCGGCGGGTCCGCCGCCGGTTGCCGCGCAGCAGGGACCGCAACCGGTCCCGCCGACGGCTGGCGGGAAGGCTGCGCCGGCAGCGGCGCCGCGGGGAAGATAAGCGGCCTTGCGCCGGGCAGAAGCCCCGGCCCCACATATTCAAGTCAATT
>DASZUZ010000636.1:0-3113 GCA_035547415.1 Bryobacteraceae bacterium
GTCAGATCGTTCTTAATCTGCGTCCAGTCCGCGTCCGAAATATTGGGATTCGGTTTTGCGGCGCTCTCCAGTTGCTTGAGCGCCGTGTTGGCGAACTTCTCGATCTTGCCTACCTTTTCGGCCTTGTCTAGATCGTTCGCATGCGTCGTCGATGCGTAAGTCTTCGCCACCAGTACAGACGCCTGATAGTTGGAAGGATCGGCGTCAACGGCCTGCTCGCCGAAGACGATCGTCTTGTCCGTATCGTTCTTCTGCGACCATGCGTCGGCTTCGAGGTAGAGCGCGTAGGACTTGAACTCGGTATCCGCGAACTTTGTGATCAACGCGTCGGCTGCCTTGATGCGCCCATCGGGATCCTGCGCCTGGAGCATGGCGTTCACCGCTTCTCCTTCGGCCTTCGACTTGACTTTCTTCTGCTGCGCGAACGCCAGAGTGCCGGCAAGCAAAATCATCGTAATGGTGGCGGTACGCCTCATTTGGAAATCTCCTGGTTCTTCGAAATGTTTTGTGACTCTTTGCGGGCGGCATCCATCGCCCGCTCCGACGCGCCAGGTACTGACAGCGCATCCTGATAAAACTTTGTGGCCTTCTCGAGTTCGTTGGCGGCTCGGGCCAGGCGCGCGAGGTAAACGAAAGTCCACCCCTTTGTGAATCCATCGGGCGAAGCGCCGAGCGTTTTCTCGAACAGTTTCACCGCCGCGTCGGGCTGGTTTTCGAGCGTCGCGATGCGGGCAAGACCATACCATGCCTGCGCGTGCTCGGCCTGTGAACCCTGCTGCTCCAGGGATTTCAGGAAGAGCGTCCGAGCTTCGTTCAGGCTTTTCTTCGTGTAGAGATCCTCAGCCTTTTCGAGCGTCCGGGCGGAGGGCGAGAGTTCCGGTCCGGCCACGGCCACTTGTCTCGCCTTGCGCTGCAGTTGCCCGGCGTCGAACTTCACCGCGGAAATGCGGGCGCTCTCGTGTTTGAGATCGATGCCGTTGAACATCTCTTCGGCGTAAAACCGCATTCCCTGCTGTTGCTGTTCGAAGACGGGAAGCTGCTCGGAGAAATATTGGGTCAGCACGTAACCCTGTCGCATCGCCTGCTCGATGCCTGCCTTGTTCTTATCGAGGCGGCATTCCACGGCTTTGATGAGGCTCTCTCCGGCGAGCAGCACGAAATCGTCTTTATACTGCTGATCGATCGGGGCGAGCTGCACCAGATCGAGCAGAGAACGTTTCTGCTGCAGGTCGACGCCGTATTTGATCACGATCGGGTCGATCTGAAAGTGCAGATACGCGTGCCGGATATCGAACATGCGAGGCTGTTCGGAGGGCGTGGCGATAACGAACGCATCGTCGCCGTAATTACGCGTCTGCACCTGCTCCGGCTCGGCCAGAAGCTCGATGAACAGCTGAAAGCGCCGGCCCAGGTAGCCACCCGCAGCCACTCGCAGATACCCGTTGATGGAGTTGGTCGTCTTCAGGACTGGTTCGTGATACTTCTCCAGTTCCTTCTCGTAAGCTGGCCGGACGCGCTGCCAGAGTTCCTCGAGATGCGCCTGGCGGCAGAAGTCGATCATCAGCGGCTGAAAGCCTTCCAGAGCTTTGGCATCCGGCGGAACCTCGACATCGCGCGTACGCCACCCGAACTCGGGCGGACCCGTCACGGAGAGCGCCCACGAGATGTATTGCGAGAGATCCTGAACGCCCGCCTGCGGACCGGGTTTGGCCATATGCCGCCGGTAGAACTGCTTCAGCTCGGGCAGAACGGGGATATTCTGCTTCGCCAGATAGTCCCGCAACTGGGCGCGCAGCGGGCTGTTGTCCGGGAGCTTGACGCCCTCGTCGTAGCCGGCCGCGTTAATCGTAGCCATTACATAGAAGAGATTCTCGTTGGCATCGAGTTGGAGGACTTCCGCCGAGTGACCGAGACCGGCACACAGCAGGCAGAGTACGACGAGGAAGGAAATGCGCGTCAAAATGCTTGTGCCCGAAGCCGTTAGTTTACCATTGTTCAGGATCTTGCTTTGAACGAGAAACCACGCATCATGATGGTCTCCTCGGAGGCCAACCCCTGGGCCAAAAGTGGCGGCCTGGCGGATGTTGTCGCGGCGTTGCCGGTCGCGCTCGCCCAGCTTGGCCACCCGGTTTCGGTGGTCATCCCGCGCTATATGAACGCGCCGTCCGCCCCGGCGCCGCGAATTGCCGAGCGGATTCCGATCGCGCTCGGTTCCACCATTTACGACGTCGACGTGTGGGCCATGGAGTCTTCCGGCGTTACCCATTTCTTCGTCGATAACCCCGGGCTGTATCAGCGCGACGGACTGTATGGCGATCAGTATGGCGACTACGGCGATAACCATGTCCGCTTCGCTGTTCTCGCTAAGGCCGCCCTTGAAATCGCCCGCCGCTTTTTCCCGACGGACATTTTTCATTGCCACGACTGGCAAGCCGGACTTCTCCCCGTCTACCTGAAGGAATCGCCCGTGGTGGACCCGGCTTTCCTCGGCGCCCGCACGCTGCTCACCATCCATAATCTGGGCTATCAGGGCATCTTCGAGCCGGAAGTGATGCCGCAGGTTTCGTTGCCAACGCGGCTTTACCACCCGGACGGGATCGAATTCTGGGGAAAGATCAGCTTCCTCAAGGCGGGGCTGGTGTATGCGGACGAACTGAACACGGTGAGCCGCAAGTACGCGGAAGAAATCCAGACGCCAGAGTATGGCTTCGGCCTCGACGGCCTGCTGCGCGATCGGCGGGACTCCCTTGTCGGCATCCTGAACGGCGTGGATTACACCCGCTGGAATCCGGCGACGGACAAGGACATTCCGGGGCCCTATTCGGCTGAGGATCTGACGGGCAAGCGGAATTGCAAACGCGAACTCCTGCGGGAAATGGGCCTGCCCGACGCCGCCATGGACCGGCCGCTATTGGGGATTGTTTCGCGGTTCGCCAGCCAGAAGGGGTTCGATCTGCTGGCCGAAACCGCCTGGGGAATTTTCCGGGAGGACGTGTATCTGGTGGCTCTCGGTAACGGCGAGCCGGTGTACGAGGACATCTTCCGTCGCCTGCAATCCGACTTTCCGGACAAAGTCGCGCTTCGCATCGGTTATGACGATCCGCTTGCTCACC
>DASZUZ010000637.1:0-6554 GCA_035547415.1 Bryobacteraceae bacterium
GGTCCGCAATCCGGTCGCGCTCGACCGGGTCCCCGGCGGGTCCAGCGGCGGCTCTGCCGCCACCGTAGCGCAGGGTACAGCCGTACTTTCGCTCGGCTCCGATACGGGCGGCTCGGTTCGACAGCCGGCGTCCTTCTGCGGTGTGGTCGGCGTGACGCCCACATACGGTCGCGTTTCGCGTTACGGCCTGACGGCATTCGCCAGTTCACTCGATCACATCGGACCGTTCGGACGGAACGTCAGAGACACCGCAACGCTGCTCGAAGTGATCGCCGGGCGCGATCCCCTCGATTCGACGTCTGCGGAAGCGCCGGTACCGAACTACGCAGAGCATCTGAACGGCGATGTGCGCGGCATGAAGATTGGCATACCCGTCGAGTACATGCGGCATCTCAGCGGCGAGACCGCGACGCTGGTGCAGCTTGCTATCGAGGACCTGCGCAAAATGGGGTGCCAGGTACGGGACATCAGCCTGCCCGCCACCGATTACGCGATCGCGACCTACTACATCATCTGCACGGCGGAGGCGAGTTCGAACCTGGCCCGGTATGACGGCGTCCGGTACACGTACCGCTCGCCGCATTCCGGAACGCTGAGCGCCATGTATCAGAACACGCGCGACGAGGCGTTCGGTCCCGAAGTAAAACGCCGCATTATGCTCGGTACTTATGTACTGAGCCACGGCTATTATGACGCGTACTATCTGAAGGCGCAGAAGGTCCGCGCGCTGATCGCCCGTGATTTTACGGACGCATTTCAATCCGTGGATGCGATCGTCGCTCCGGTATCGCCGTCGCCTGCCTTCCGGCTGGGCGAGAAAGTCAACGATCCGGTCGAGATGTATCTCTCGGATATTTACACGATCACGGGAAGTCTGGCTGGAATTCCCTGCATGAGCGTGCCCTGTGGTAAAACCATCGAAGGGCTGCCGGTCGGCCTGCAGATCCTTTGTAACCATTTCGACGAGCAGAATATGTTCCGGCTCGCCGATGCTTTCGAAAAACGGTAGCATCGAATTTCGGGCCGTTTGCATCATCAATTTCGTTAAGGAGAAACAATGGCTTTTACGCTTCCGCAGTTGCCGTACGCTCCCGATGCTCTGGAGCCTTACATCGATAAGATGACGATGGAGATCCATCACGGCAAACACCACCAGGCGTACGTCACGAATCTGAACAAAGCGCTCGAATCCGCGCCGGAACTTTCCGGGAAATCCCTCGAGGAACTGCTGGCGAATAATTGCGCGATCGTGCCGGAGAACATCCGGACGGCTGTCCGCAACAATGGCGGCGGCCACGCGAATCACTCCATGTTCTGGACGATCATGGGCGCGCCGGACGGGCAGGCGGAACCCTCGGGAACGCTGGCTGACGCCATCAAGTCCACCTTCGGTGGCTTCGATCAGTTCAAAGAGAAGTTGAATGCCGCCGGCGCCGCCCGGTTCGGTTCGGGATGGGCCTGGCTGCTGAAGAGCGGTGGCAAGCTCGAAATCACTTCCACCGCGAACCAGGACAGCCCGCTGATGGAAGGTAAGGGCATTGTCATGGGTGTCGATGTTTGGGAGCACGCGTATTACCTGAAATATCAGAACCGCCGGCCGGATTATCTCGCGGCATGGTGGAACGTTGTGAACTGGAAAGAAATCGAAAAGCGCTACCAGTCGCTTTAGCCGTTCCCAACCGGCGCGGGCCAACCTTCCGGGTTGGTCTGCGCCGATCCTTCCCATCAGGCAGTAAATGCCCGAACTGCCGGACATCAGCGCATACATCTGCGCGCTCGAGCCCCGGATCCAGTGGCAGCGGCTCGAACGGATCCGCATCTCCACGCCGTTCCTGCTCCGCACCATCAACCCCTCTATAGAAGACATTCAGGGTAAGACTGTCCGGGAACTTCGCCGTATCGGTAAACGGATTGCGCTCGGGCTTGAGGATGACCTTTGGCTTGTCCTGCACCTGATGATTGCAGGTCGGCTGCACTGGCGCCCCGCCGGCGCGAAGATCGGGGGCCGTCAGAATCTCGCGGCATTCGATTTTGCGAACGGCTCTCTGACATTGACCGAAGCCGGAGCCAGACGGCGGGCGTCTCTGCACATCGTGCGCGGCGAAAATGCTCTTCGGTCGATGGATCCGGGCGGAGTCGATGTCTTCGCCGTGGACCTTGCGGCTTTTCGCGCCGCACTCGTGCGAGAAAACCATACGCTCAAACGCGCGCTGACGGACCCTCGTCTGGTCAGCGGTATCGGCAACGCCTATTCCGACGAGATCCTGCACGCCGCCCGACTCTCGCCGCTCGCTCAGACTCACAAGCTCAGGCAGGACGAGTGGGAGCGTTTGTTCGAGCAGACGAAGCTTACGCTGCAATGGTGGATCGATCGCCTCCACAAGGAAGCTGCAGCCAGCTTTCCGGAAAAAGTGACCGCGTTTCGCGAAGGCATGGCCGCACACGGGCGCTACGGGCAGCCATGCCCCGTGTGCGGCGAGAAGATCCTGCGTATTCGCTACGCCGATAACGAGACGAATTACTGCGCCCGCTGCCAGACCGGCGGCAAGGTTCTGGCCGACCGCAGCCTCTCGCGGCTCCTCGGATCGGACTGGCCGCGCACGCTCGAAGAACTCGACGCGCTCGGCCGTCCGTGAGAAAGTCGATCAGAACGTCAGGCGAGCGCCTAACTGCAGAGACCGGCCGCCGCCCGCCCCGGTAATCACGCCGAAGGTATTCTTCGACGGATCCGCATTGTAATTGTTAACGGCTGTGCCCGGATTGCTGAATTGAGGAGTATTTGTCAGACCGAACGCCTCTCCGCGAAGTTCAAGTTTGTAGCGCTCGCGAACGGAAATCACTTTGAACAGCGATCCGTCCAGGTTGAAGAAACCCGGGCCCGTCATCAGATTCCGGCCGGAGTTGCCAAATACGCCCGGCGCGGTCGGCTGCACGAAAGCGGTCGGATCGAACCAGGGATTCCCCACATTGATGCCGTGCAGGATCGCGACATCTTTGACCTGATCGGCAGTCTGGTTATTTCCAGGCGTATTGAGCGACGTACCGCTCGCGCCGATCGTAAACGGCGTACCCGTCATCAGCGTCAGGATGCCATTGACGCGCCATCCACCCAGAATATTCGAGAGCAGTCCGGAAGAGAGAAACCGCTTTCCGGGACCGAATGGCAGATCGTAAACATAGCTCTGCACAAAAGTATGCGTGCGATCGAAGTCATTCCGCGCGTAACTCCGTCGCGGATCGATGTAGAAATTCTGGGCGAGACCGCCATCGTCTCCCCCCTGGAACCCGAGACCTTTCGCGTAGGTATAAGCGGTTGTGATCGACAGGCCGCCGGAGAATCGGCGATCGAGTTTCACCTGAAGCCCGTTGTAGCTGTTCGAGTAGCCGGCAAACAGCAGCGTTGTCGCTGCCGTCCGGCCGAATCCGATCTCCGGCAGGCCCGCGTTGCCGAGATTCGTTCCCCGAGTCGTTGCGTTCAGATTGTATTGCACGACGGAATCGACGCCGTGGTTCGCGACGTAGGCCACGTCAAGCGTGAAATGCTGAGGCAAAGCCTGCTGGATGGCGAAGTTCCAACTCTCCACGTACGGGTTCCTGAAATGCGGATTCACCGTGAAATACGCGGTGTGAGGATCAGGGTTCGTGATGATGCCGTCCGACGGAATCGGCGCGAGAACGGGGGCGGGCAGACCTTTCTGGAAGCTTGCCACCTGTCCGTCCGGCAGGAGCGCCGGTCCGTAGCTCGCCACTGCTGGATTGTAGACGTTATTCTGCCGGATAGGATAGTTGAAGGCGTAGTTGTTATCCGGAAAAGGCGTGTAACTGATGCCGAAACCCGTGCGGATCACGGTCTTGTCCGTCAAACGATACGCAACGCCGATCCGCGGCGCAAAGTTTTTGTATCGCGTATCCATTCCCAGGTTGGACGGATTACCGCCAATTCCCGCAATCACAAGCTGATTCTTCACGGGATCGTAATTCGAGAAGCCGCCCGCAAAACGAGGCGTTGCTGGTGGATAGAATTCCCATCGCACGCCGAGATCGAGAGTCAGTTTCTGAGACGCCTGCCACTTGTCATTCACGAATCCAAAGAACTCCCACTGCCGATACGCCGGGTAGTAACCGCCGAGGTCACGGCCGACGGTGGATGGCAAGTCCAGGAGAAATCCCGCGAAATTGTTGTAGTAGCTGGTGGGCGTCGCGCTGCCGTTACCCTGCCGCAGCGCTGTCTGTCCTGGCCCGAATGTGTACTGCCCGCGAGGATTGATAGTCTGCAGTTGCAAAAGATCGTCGCGAACCCGGCGCAGGTCGCCGCCAAATTTGATGGTGTGATTGCCCAGAATTTTCGTCCAGGAATTCACGACATCGATATTCGCTTCGGCTCGATACCACGGCAGGCTGGCGGAATAGCCAACCAGGGGGTTGGAGTAGAAGCTTCCGATGTTGATGCTGAGAAGACCGCTGGAAAGCGCGTCGATGTTGATGCCCGGAATGCCGAGGGCCTCGGACGCCTTCGTTCCGAAGTCGCTCTGCTGGGCCACATTGTTATAGTGCGCGACGCCCACGCGGAACTCGGATACGAGAGTTGACGTGAATACGCGGGTGTAATTGAGGCCGCCGGAATAAGTTTTCTGCACGCCCGTACCCTCGAAAGCGCCCTGGACAGCGCCGCCCGCCGGGCCAAATGCCGGTCCCTGAAAGATCACTGGCCGCTGAAAACTGAAACGCCCCGTGAGCCGGTCCTTGTCACTGATCACCCAATCGATTTTCGTGTCGAACTGGTCGGTGTCCTTGTGAAATGGCAACAAGCCGAACCAGTTGTTCGAACCGCTGCTGCTCGCAACATTGGGATCGGGGATGAGATTCAGGATTTTTGCCGAGATCGGATTGATGCGGCTTGCAGGAATGATATTGCCGGCAAACGGCGTTCTCCCGGTACCGTCTGGATTTCCCGTGGACGGATCGTAAATGACTGTGTTCGAGGCGCCCAGATTTCCGCTCCGCTGAATCGGAGTCGGAATGGTCAGTCGGTTGGTGTTCGCCTGATGGTCCGTGGTACGCAGGTAGTCGCCGAAATAGAACAGCTTGTTTTTCTTGATCGGTCCACCCAGGTTTCCGCCGAAGTAATTGTAAGTGCGTGCTCCAACGGAGGGATCGAAGAAATTGCGCGCGTTCAGATAGCTGTTCTGCAGGAACTCGTATGCGCCCCCGTGCAGGGTGTTCGAGCCGGATTTCAGAATCACGTTGGTCACGGCGCCCGTGGCGCGGCCCAGTTCCGCATCGAAATTCGACGTCGAGACGTCCACCGTCTGAATCGCTTCGATCGGCGGAACCAGAATCTGCAGCAGGCCGGTCCGTTCGTTATCGTCGATGCCTTCGATCTGGTAATTATTGCCCATGCGCATCTGACCGTTTACTTCGGTCTGGAGCGAACTCGATGCGTTGAAAAATTGCGAATGCTGGAAAGAAGCGCGCGTCGTGCCCGGCACGAGGTTCAGGAGGTTCTGAAAATTGCGGTTGGTGCCGACGGGAAGATTTTCGGTCTGAACGGTCTCGATTTTCCGTCCTGTGTCCGCCCGGTCGGTCTGCAAGGGAGGAGGCGCATCGGTAACTTCAATCGATTCGGTGATGTTGCCCGGCTGCAGTTGAACATCGACGCGCGTGCTCGTGTTGACGACGACATCGATATTCTGCCGGACGGCCCGTTTGAACCCGGCGGCTTCCGCGGTGACCGAATAAGTTCCCGGCGTAATGTCGGGAAAGGTGTAGTTGCCGCTCTCATTCGTGTCGGACGTGCGTGAACTGTTCGTGGAAGACTCTGTGATCGTGACCTTCGCACTGGCGACCACGGCGCCGGACGAATCTGTCACCGTTCCAAGCAGGGTAGCGTTAACAGCCTGACCCCACGCTGGAACGCTCGCGCAGAGCGCAACCGTAGACAACGCGCAGACGATGCGTGCCATTTTCATGTTTTGTTGAGAAATCACCCCTTGGCACTAGAAGCTATCTATTCATAAAGCCAAAGTCAAGGGTGGAACGACACATTCCGGAAGAAGCGCAGTGAGCCAGACAACGAGCGGGCAGAATTCTTGCGGAACCGGGAGATGCGACCGTAACGCTCGCAACTCCGGCCTATTCCACGCGAATTGTTACTCCAAGGGTGTGCGATGAACGGGGTTCCAGAGTTACCGCATTCTCTGCGGCGTTGGCGCTTTCGACGCAGATCATGCCGCCCCATTCGTCCGGGCCCATATCCGCCATGGCAGCCGATTTCTCGCTCCAGGGATTCCAGACCACCGTGGTATTCGAACCCGTTTTGTCGACGACAATGCGACGGTTCCACAGCGGGTCGCTGATGACGCAGGTAGCTGTCGTGTTGAGATGTACCTGATCCGTTTCCTTACCGATCTTCAACGGTTCATCAGGCTGCGACTTTGACCGGAACGCATCGGTCTTATCCACGTACGTCGTGCCTTCCAGTCCGGACACCGAAACTTCGCGAACGTCAGACACCGCAAAGTACGAATGCAGCGCCTCCTCGAACTTCAGCGGTT
>DASZUZ010000638.1:0-12535 GCA_035547415.1 Bryobacteraceae bacterium
GGCGGAAGCCGCTGAGCGGTACGGTCTGCCGCGCGAGCGAATTATCCTGAGCGCGAAGGTCAGCAACGTCCAGGACCTGATTGACGCCTATCGCGCCATGGCGGCCCGGAGCGATTACGCTCTGCACCTCGGCCTGACCGAAGCGGGACTCGGCTCGAAGGGGATCGTCGCCACCACGGCGGCATTATCCGTTCTGCTGCAGGAAGGCATCGGGGATACCATCCGCGCCTCGCTCACTCCGCTGCCGAACGGCGATCGCACGGAAGAGGTCATCGTCAGCCAGCAGATTCTGCAGTCTCTCGGGATCCGGAGTTTCTCGCCGCAGGTCACGGCGTGCCCCGGTTGCGGCCGTACGACGAGCACGTTCTTCCAGGACATGGCGGACCAGATCCAGACTTATCTGCGTGAGCGGATGCCCGTCTGGAAGGGCCAGTATGCCGGCGTGGAGACGATGAAGGTCGCGGTCATGGGCTGCGTGGTCAACGGCCCAGGCGAATCGAAGCACGCCAATATCGGAATTTCTCTGCCGGGTACCTTTGAAGAGCCGGTCGCACCGGTTTATATCGACGGCAAACTGGCGATGACTTTGCGCGGCGATGGCATCGTCGCCGAATTCATTACCATCCTCAACAAGTACGTCGACTCGCATTATTCCCCCGTGGAAGAAGCGGTCACGGCCTGATCGATGTCCCGACACTTTACGCTGAGCGAAGCTCGCGCGTTGTTGCCTGCCGTGGGCAAGTTGATCCGCGACGCCGTGCAGGCGAAGAGCAGGTACCAGGAATCGGAAACGTATATGCAGGAGCTTTCCCAGCGTATTCTGATGCTGGGCGGCATGAGCGTGGACACGAGCGCGGCGGAGGCGTGGAAGACGCAGCGCGATTCCAGCGCCCAGACGCTCAAGAACTCGCTCGAAAAGATTGAAGAAATGGGCGTCCTGGTGAAGGACCTCGATATCGGGCTGGTCGATTTTCCGACGCTCTATCGCGGCGAGGAAGTGCTTCTGTGCTGGCGCATGGACGAGGATGATATCGATCACTGGCACGGCGTACACGAAGGCTTCGCCGGGCGCAAAGAGATCGACAAAACGTTCATCGAAAACCACCGCGGCGACGATCTCGCATAAATGAAACGAGGCAGGCCGAGTGATCGGCCTGCCCCGTTTGCCTGCTAACCTGCCGCGCGTCCCTATTTCACCGTAATCGGGACGGATGCGACGTGGTTTTCCCACGCCAGTTCCAGCTTGCCTTTATTGCCGCCCTGGCTTGAAAGGGTATATTTCAAAGTTTCCACCGGGGATGCGGGCTTGCTCATGTTCATCTTCACTCGCCCCAGGTCCTGGCCCTGATTGTAGGTCAGGCCCCACTGACCGGTCTGCTTGTTGACGATCAGTTCCCACGCGTTGGGATCCTTGACGAGCACAAAGAGAGTGTAGTCACCTTTGAGGACATTCAATCCCCCGATGTCGAGATCGGCGTCGGTGTGAAGTGACGTCGCCGAATTGGCGCCGGCGCGCCATACCGGGAAGGTCGGATCCTGCGAGACTCGGCCGCCCTCGCCGAAAATCTTGCGGCCGCGGACCGAGGGAGCCGCGTATTTGATCGTGATCGTCTTGCCGCCGATCGTGGCTGTCTCAGTTGCCGGCGGGCTCTGGGCGGAGACCAGGGAGGCGCACATGACCAGCGCCGCGGTTGCAAAGGGGAATGCGATTCTCATGTCCTTCTCTCAGTACTTCTTCGAATAGCCGTTCCGGCCGTTTGTCACTTCGAAATGCCCGTCTTTGTGCGCCACCAGCTTCAGGTAATTGCCGGAATCCGGGTTCTGCTGCATGTTCGCAATCACGTTTTCGGGCGAATTGTGCTCGGGGCCGCCGGCCACGGCGAAATGCAACTGCCAGATGTCCTGAATGCCGGGAACGGAGTGGACCGTGTCCCACGCTTCCGCCGTGCCGCCTTTGCGCGCTCCGTTATCCATGATCGCGACTTTCGGGTGCAGGCCATGGACGAGCGCCGCCGACCCGCTCATATTCATCCCGTGGTGGCTCACGATGTAAACCTCGACGGGCGGCACCTTTGCGGCGGGGCACATCAGGCCTTCTTCCTTGTTCCAGAGGAGGTCGCCGAGGTCGATCGTCTTGAACTGACCGTACTGGATAAAGCTGCCGACCGATTGCCCGTTTTCGTCGTCCCGGATATCGCGTTTCTTAAAGCTCGCGCAGTCGGGATTTGCCTGGCCGGCGCCTGGCAGCGGCTTGTCGATCACATTGCCGCCGGCGCTGACGATCGTCCAGTTGAGACCTTTAATGGGCAGTTTGTCGCCGGGTTTGACGACGATGTGCTTCGCTTTAGCGACTTCTTTCTGGTAAGCGTCGAAGAGTTTCTGGCCATTCGGATCGTGCTCGACCGCATCGCCATGGTCGATAAACGTCTTGATCGGCAGCTTTTCGGCGAGCGCGGGCACGCCTCCCGCGTGGTCGACATGGAAGTGGGTCAGCAGAAAGTAGTCAATTTGTTTGATGCCTGCATCTTTCGCGACTGCTGCAATCCGGTCCGCGTCGCGTCCGTTGAATCCCGGCCACCCGGCATCCACCAGCACACTCTGCCCGGTGGGCGTCACGAAGAGAGTGGACTGGCCTCCTTCAACGTCAATGAAATAAGCGGTTAAGTCGTTCGATGCCGCGAACATCGGGGCGCACAGAAGCGCAAGCAGCGCAACACGGAGCTTCATGGGCGCCATCGTATCATGCGACCCCAGTCTTGCCCGAACAAACGCCGCGGACGTAACGTAATCTTGAATAGCAATGCCATTTTGCACCCAGTGCGGCTACCAGGTAATGGAGACGGATGCGTTCTGCGCCAACTGCGGTAAGCCGCAGGCCTCCCACTCCAGTACGCCGCCACCTCCGCCACCTCCGCCCGCGCCCGATCCGCTGGCAGGCCTTTCGCCCAGGACGGCTTCGATTCTCTGCTACATTCCGACCGTCGGGTGGATTGCGGCCGTGGTCGTATTGGCTGCTCGCAAATTCCGGGGAGAAAAGATCGTTCGCTTCCATGCCTTTCAGGGGCTATATCTCTTTGCCGTGTGGCTGATGGTGCAGTGGGTGGTGCATCCGATTGTGTCAGCGATGCCCGATCATACAATCCGCGTGGACCGGCTGCTGGAAGGAATCCTTCTGGCTGTATCGATTTTCATGATTATTAAGGCAAGTCACGGCGAGCCTTACGTTCTGCCAATTATTGGTGAGCTTGCACAAAAGTCCGCTGCCGAACAATAGGTATTTAACTGCTTTCCCGCTGCCTCCGGAAACGCGGTACTATAACGATGCGGCTATCTGATGCCGTTTGACTGCTGATTTTGCCCGCCTTTTCCCATCGTCCGGCCGAGATTGGCTCTCGCGAATACAACCTGCCGCCCCACGGCAGCAATGAAGGAGTAAACCCTTGAAGAATATTTATGTCGGGAACATATCGTTCCAGACGACTGAGCAGGATCTTGACGCCGCGTTCTCCGCATACGGACAAGTGGAACGGGTTCAGATTGTGAAGGATCGCGACACGGGTCAGTCGCGTGGTTTTGCCTTCGTCGAAATGCCCAACAATTCGGATGCCGACAAAGCGATGGCGGCTCTGAACGGAGCCGATCTCGGTGGCCGTACCCTGACCGTGAACGAAGCCCGGCCGCGTGAACCGCGCGCCGGTGGTGGTGGATTCGGCGGCGGCGGCAACCGCTTTGGCGGTGGCGGCGGACGTCCCGGTGGCGGTGGCGGCGGCAATCGCCGGCGCGAACCGCGCTGGTAGTTTCTTTTTAAAATCTGCGAATCAGCCCGGCGGGAACGGTCCCGTTCCCGCCGCTGGCTGTTCCGCGCCTCGCAAACGGAACATCACCCGTAATTCTCTACGCCAGTTTGCAGCGAGGCCGATTCGTGTGATGTCGATGCCGGGCTGCAGGAATCGGAGCACGATTTCACTCGTTGAGTGAAACTCGAGCGCCGGAGCCACCAGCAGAATGCGCGGACTCTCCCGAACGACCCGAATTCCCGGAAAATAGCCCAACCTCTCGAAATCGCCCGCAGTCAGGTGCTCCCGCACGCGAACCCAGTAATCCAGCGCCTGAAACGGAAGCTCCGGGTCCGCCGTGATCTTCAGTTCAATCACCACCAGCCGACCCGTGTGGTCAATTCCCAGCAGATCGATCACTCCTCGATCCGCCCCGCCGAAGATCGGTACCTGTCCATAGATCGGAGCCGGCAGCAGCGAGGCGTCAATCGCTTGCGGATTCGCGCGCACCTGCGACTCCAGCCAGCCTTCCGGGAACTGCGAGTAAAGCGGGTGACGACGATCATCCGTTCGATCGTCGCGAACGCGTACCAATTCGCGAGCGAGGGCTGATACCGTCTCCATGGTGCAGGGTTTGCGCCGGGTGATGCCGCAGGTGAGTCTGCCGCCCGACCAGCGGGCGAACTCGAGACCTTTGACGCGCAGGCTGATTCCGCCATCGCTCTGTTCAACGCGCTCGACGTCCGGAAGGTCAGGAAACAGAGGCGCTTCGCTATTCGGCGCCACCGGCCGCCGGCACGGTGGCAGCGTGGATTTCGCATTCCCTATATCTTTGAAATCAACCGCGCCGACCCTGTCGCGCTCATCGAAAATATACAGCTGGCAATCGAGAAGGGTCCTGTCGATCAACGCAGCGCGAATCGCCACCTCGCTCTCCCGGTGCGCGGGCGCATAGAGCAGCAGGCGGTTGATTTTCAGGGTCTTCTCCCGCTGCCGCAGGTAATCAAGCCAGATGAGTCCGAACGCCACCATTCGGCCGTGATCGTTTGTGTCCGGAGGCGCAGCCATTGCAGCCATGCCCGCCGGGCCCAGGCGCAGGAACGCTCGCACCCACGATGGCGTGAGACTTTGTTCGAGGTTTGTTTCGGCGCTGATTTCTTCGATACGCCACTCCGGGAATTCGCGCGCCAGCATAAACCGGAACCGATCGCGGAAGGCGATGCGCGAGGCCCGGCGTTGCAGTTCCTGGTTTCGCGGCGCCGCCAGATCGGCGATCTGCAACTCCCCCTCCGCTTTCGGGAAGCGTTCGGTGACCAGCATCAGCCGTTCCCGCCGCTCCTCTTTCAGCCCGGTTATTTTGCGGACGAAGTTGCGGTCCGCGTCCCATGCCTGCAGCACAAGGCGACCGTTCCATTCGGATGCGCTCCACTGTTCCGGAATTAACCGCAGTGGCTCCTCGCCCGGATCGAGAACGGCGGGCTCCCCGGCGGCGGCTATGAAGCGTTCGACGACGCTTCGCAGCTCAGTCAAAGTCGGCACGCGCCCTGAGCTTAACAGGGATCGGCGTAAAGGAAAATACCTCCTCAAACCGAAGGGAATACGAGTACTGTAGTCTGGACAGGAAGGAGACCGTACATGCCTCAGAACAGCCGTCGCAAGATACTCACCGGCGCCGTTGCCGCCGTCGCCGCCACGGGCGCCGCTGGCGCCGCGAATGCCCAGACCCGCCCCGAAAAGAAGGTGTTCGGCAAGGGGCCGCTGTTTTCTTCCGCCGTGCAATACGGCAACCTGCTGTTCCTCGCCGGAATCGGCTATCACAAGACTGGCGACATCAAAGTTCATACCGAGGGGGTTCTCGCCGAAGTCAAAAAGCAGCTCGAAGGCGCAGGATCTTCGATGGAGAAAGTGCTCAAGGTGACTGTGTTTCTCGCGGACCTGAAAGATTATGCCGCTATGAACGATGTCTTTCGCGGCAAATTCGGGGACAATCCGCCGGTCCGCACGACAGTATCGGTTGCGGGCGTTCCCGGCAATTCCCTTGTCGAGATGGATGTGATCGCCTATATTTGATTCCATGCAACGCCGCACCTTTCTGACGCTCGCGGCGGCGTCTCCCGCGCTGGGGGCGACGCTGCCCGCGGATTTGCCACGATATCGGGTCGTCAGCCATTACGCGCCGGCCGAAAAGCCAGGCATGCCGGGCCGGTTCCCCGGGCTGGTGGCGCGCGTTCGCTCGGAAGCAGCGATCGATACAACGACGGAAAAGATCAACGCGCCTGTCGTGCAGCAGATGATCTCGCGGGGCATGCGGGAACTGACGGGCGCGACGGATGCGCGTGATGCCTGGCGGTCGTTTTTCGAGCCGGCCGACGTGGTCGGCATCAAAGTGAACTGCTCCGGGGCTCCGCAGGTCATGTCGAGTCCCGAAGTGGTCGCCGAGATCGTTCGCAATCTGATGACAGTGGGGGTGCCCGCGAATCAGATCTGGATCTATGAGCGTTTTCCGGACCAGATGAAGACCGTGGGGTACGAGAAGTACGTGCCCCAGGGCGTTCATGTGGACGGCATCGAGAAATCGCGCGGCGCGATTCTGGGGTACGATCCCAGGACTTACGTGGAAGTGGATTTCTTCGGGGAGGACGATACGCGCTCCATGCTGGTCCGGCATGTGAGCGAGCGGTTCACGAAGATCATCAACGTGCCCAACATGAAGGACCACGGAGCCGCCGGCGTTACCGGATGCCTGAAGAATATCGCTTACGGCAATTTTTCGAATGTCGCGCGTTCGCACCAGTATTCGAAAACCAACACGCTGTCGTTTATCGGGACGCTCGCGTCGGTTGAGCCGCTGCGTTCAAAGACTGTGCTTCACGTTATGGACGGGATGCGCGGCGTGTGGCACGGCGGCCCGTTCCTGCACGAGAAACGTTTCCGGTTCTACCCGAAAGAGATGATGTTCGGCACAGATCCCGTCGCTATGGACCGGCTGCTGCTGGACGTCATCGAGCAGAAGAGAAGGGAAGAGAACGCCATCTCTGTCTGGGAGCGCTCGAACCAGTACGTGCACAAAGGATTCGAGCACGACCCGAACGCGAATAACTTCGTGCGTGAACCGGGCCATATCGAGTTTGCGTCCGGCTTGGGACTCGGCGTTTACGACGTGCAGAAGATCCACCAGAAGGCAGTTACGATCTGATGCTTTTTCTGCTTGCGGCGGCGCTGCCGTCACTGATGGGGAGCGGCCCCGCGCCGGCAGGTTGCGTCAATGTCCCCGCTCCCAAAGTCGATTACCGCGCAAATGTCGCGAGGGCGACGTCCAGCCCCTGGGTGAACGCTAATGCCTCCCGCTTCACGCGCAATCCCGAAGCAAAGTTCTGCATCGATGCGCCGGGTAAGTCGAGCGCGCTGGCGGCCGCCGAAGCGTTTGCCTACGATGTCGCCGCATTCCTTCGTACGGGGCAGGATGGCGCCGGACCTTTCGAACAGATGATCGCGTTCCTGCGCGGTCTGCCGGCCGCGGACCTGCCGGAGCGTGCGAACATCGGCATTATCGATGACGGAACGCCGCAGACCGGCGAACTGATGAACCTGCTGACTCGCCGGAACCTGCTGTACCGTCCCGTGAAAGCGCCGGATTCTCATCTGGACCTCAACGTCAGCCGGGGCGAGGAACCGGATCCGGGCAAGCAGGCGTATGCGATCCGGCGGAAGCTCGGAGATGACAAGCGTCTGCTGCGCATCTACGGCAGCGAGGTGGTGATCGGCCGGCTTACGGGCGACGCGAGCCGCGCCCGCGTGCACCTGCTCAACTATGGGGGCCGCCCGGTGAGTGGACTGCGCGTGCGCGTTCTGGGTAAATATTCGAAGGCGGCGATTCATGCCTTCGGCATTCCCGATGCGAAGCTGGCGGACGTGGCGATACAGCCGGACGCCGCTGAGTTTACTCTTGAATCCCTGAACGAATACGCCGTGATCGACCTGACGCGCTGATCGGAATTACCGGTCGAATGTAATGTTCGAGTCCGCTGTAAACTTCCGGTAATTTCTGAAATCGATCACATTCCTGCTGCAGCTCAGGTTTCCCGCCATGCACCCTTCGTTGACGCTCTGCGACGGCAGCAGATACCGTTGCCCGTCAATGTTGACGAAGCCATATTCGACTGTCGATTCCGCTTTGTCGTATTCGAAGTCGCGGGGCAGCGAGAGCGCCGATTGTTCAATCCGGAGGACGCGGCGGGTCTCTTTGTCGATCCAGATCGTCCCTTTGTAGGCGGGATTGTATCTGGCTCCGCTCTGAGACATGAGCGTCCAGTGGGAGTGCGGCTGATCGACGCTCAGATCGTAGACGAATGCCGGACGGTTCGACAGCCGGTCCTCGCCGCGCGGCTTAAATACGGCGGCCGTGTATGGGGAGAGGACATCATCGAGCGTGACCTGGAACTCGCCTGTTGACCAGGAGCCGCTGGCCTCGGGTTTGTCCGTGGGGCGTCCGTTCACCCGGATGTTCTTGTATTCTTCCTTGCCGTTGACGGAGGCGACATCGGCGGTCACCACATCGATGGCGCGCCAGCTGTCGATGAATCGCGAGCCCTGATACCGTGTCGTGACCTGCTGGACCAGAAAGTCGGGGAGACCGGACGAAAACGTCCGGGCTTCGTCACGAGCATCCGCGATGACCGACTGCATGGAGTCGTCTCGCCGCAGAGGCGCCTTCCGCGGCTCCGGCGCGTCAGCCGGTTTGACCGCCGGCGCGGGTTCGGTATCCGCCTCGGGTTTGCGGTGGAGAGTCGGACGCTCATCGTCGGAACTGGACGAGGCCGGCGATGCGGTCTCACCCGGCTCAGACCTGCTTTCCGTCTCCGTGACGCTGTGGGTGCGGCCAAAGTCGGTCGAATCGGGCGGCGAGACGCGCGCCTGATCCACGGGTACGGCGGCTGCCTCGCGTTCGGAACCGGTGCCCGCCTTCTCGAGGATGACGTGCAATGCCGTCTCGGGATCGTCGGGGTTGGCGTCGATCGTCAGACGATCGCCCGGATGCAGCAGGGAATCGCGCATGGGCTTGCCATCCTTGCCGCGGAACTCGGTCCTTGCGATCAGCCGGAATCGGAGGATGCGGTCCGGAGAGGTCTGGAGAAGCAGGTCTTTCTCCGCGAGCCGGCGCAGCGTTCCTTCCACGGATTCGACCGTGACTTTGGTCTTGTTGTCGTCTTTGTGTTTGCGCTTCGGGAGATGAATGCCGCCAATGGGGACCGGCATGCCCATGGGACCGGGATAAGTGCTCGGATAGGTGTTCGGCGGGTAGCCGCCAGGAGGGTAGCCTCCGGGAGGATAGCCACCCGGCGGATACCCGCCGCCGGGGTACTGACCGGGATATTGTCCCCATACGAGCGGCGCAAGCCACAACACCGCCGCCAGTCTGGTGAGTTGCCGCATCGTGAGCTCTCCCACCTATCCTACGCCTGTTTCGCTGTAAGGGTTACGCCCGTCTGTTACCGCTTCAACGGATCTTCAACCCACGGAGGCGTCGCATCGATCAGGCGGGCCAGTTCCGGTTCGGTTTCCGAGATTCGCTGCTTCATCTCCCAGGCAATCTCGCGGTAGCTGAAGTGTCCCTTGACACCGCTGCGCACGCGGGAAATGTATTCGACTTCGGCGAAGTCCATTTTGAACAGGAAACGGGATCGCGCGCCGAACGGCAGCAGATACTGCCGGGCGGGATCGGGCAGGGCGCGCATCGCCGCCAGCGCTGCATTCATGGCGTTCCGGTACGCGTCCGCGGCATTCGCTTCGGCGAGCACCGGCGGCACGTCATATCCGTGCTGTCCGGAATAAGCCTGACGATACTGATGACAGCGGCGGTGTCGGTGCATGTCGCGGTAAGCGCCGATATCGATCAGCATGTCGAAGCAGTATTGCCCGCCGCGGAATCCGCGCGGCAGATCGTCCCGGCTGCCACGGGACTGCGTTGCGACGTCCAGTACTTCGGACTGGCGGGCTTTGCTCCAGTCGCGGACGGATTCATAGATTGCGCGGAATGAATATTCGCATACCGGATAGAGCAGGGTCGCGGCAATTTCAGCCAGCGTGTCTTCCGGGCGGATCAGATCCACCCGGCGCACATCGCCTTCTTCGACCCGGAGATTCTGGCGCGCCCAAAGTTCGAGATCCGAGCGGGATTGCCGCTGGTATTCGTCGGGATCCGCATGGCGGGCCAGCGTGGGCGCCAGCGGCTCGATGTGATCCGCATCCCAGACGCATTCCGGAGGCGCGGCGCAGGCTTCGGCGATTTCGCGGCCGAGATCGCGCACCTCGCCGAACTCCGAGACCCTGAGTCGCCGGATCTGCTTTTCGAGCGTCCGGATGCTGGTGACCTGGCCGACATTGGTCGGGACGCCCCAGAAGAGCAGGTATCGGGCAACGTCGAAGGCTCGCGCCGCGATGTTGCGGGAGTAGGCGTCAGGCTTCATGGAATCGGGCCGCGGCAGTTTCTCCCGCAGATACGTATCCATGCGCACGTGGATTTCCTTGTACGCCGCGATCAGCGCATTGCCGGCGGCCTGGTACCGTTCGGCATCCTGACCTTCCAACTCCGGAGGAGTGATGAACCCGCCCTTTGAAAAATCCTGATATCGCGACGATTTCGCCTGCCCGTCCCACAGGGTTTCGTCTTCCACTTCGCTGGCGGCCAGTTCGCTGATGCCTTCGAAGCAGAGGACCGTGTGGCCGAGGTCGGCGATGGACTGGTGTCCGTACTGGAAGTAATAGCTTTCGAGGAATTGCTGGGAATTATGGGTGCGCACCCATTCAATCGACTGCCGGATCGAATCGGCGGAGCGGCTGTACCGGGCGAGCGCGTAGGCGCTCTTCTCCGGGGGCATTGGCGAAACGGTGATTACTCGCTTGGTCAAATGGTTATGATAGCGATGATCCGAGTCCGTATCCGCAAACTCCACCCCAATGCTCTTGTCCCCCGGTACGCGCATGGCCCGCTCGAGGATGCCGGCATGGATCTGCATTCGGTCGAGGCGGTCAGTCTGGCGCCCGGCGAGACGAGGCTCGTGCCGACCGGCATAGCGATCGAACTGCCGCCCGGATTCGAGGCGCAGATCCGGCCACGCAGCGGCCTGGCTTTGAAGTATTCCATCACGCTGCCCAACAGTCCGGCCACGATTGACCCCGGCTATCGGGGGGAAATTCGCGTCATTCTGCAGAACCTCGGCCGTGAGGTGTTTGTCATCGAGCCCGGGGAGCGCATTGCTCAGATGGTCGTCGCGCGTTACGAAGCGATCGAGTGGGAGGAGGGCGACTTGAGCGAGTCCATTCGGGGCGAGGGCGGATTCGGTTCCTCCGGCCGATAGTCGAAACTCCGTACCGCTTCCTGCTCGGTTTCGAAGATCGGGATGAGCTGAGTCAGGCGGGTGATGTCCATCACCTCGCGGACCCGCTCCTGCGGCTGAACCATCGCCATGACGCCCCCGGCGGATTTCACCGTGGAAAAATTGACGGCCAGGGCTCCGATTCCCGCGCTGTCGGCATAAGAAACGTCGGAAAAGTCCAGTACAATGCGCTGATTGCCGGCCTTCAGGATTTCTTCGACGGCGGAGCGGAAACTCGTTGAAGGCTCGCCGGAAACCAGCTTTCCGCTCACGGCCAGAACGGAAACCGGGCCGGATTGATGAACATGCGTCTCGATCGACACGAATAGCTCCCCTACTTCGTTAAGCACGTGAGTTTCCACTGACCGGGGAGGCCTGCTCCACCGACTCCACCTGCGCAACCGCTTCGGCGAGGGTGGTCGCGACCACCGATGAGAGCGATTTTTTCAATCGCTCCAGGCGGACGGTGCTCGTGGAGCCGTACGTCCAGAGGCCGGCGACCACCAATGGCGCCGCTCCGCTTTCGCGAATGCTCTTCGCGATGCGGCGCGCATGGCCCGCCGCGAAGGGCGGGACGGCCGAGATGCAGACGATGTCTTCGGGCTGAATCCCGAGGTTGTGCACCAGTTCACCCGGCGAGTCTGTGACGGGAAACGCGATGGCCGGATATCCGTCCTGGGTCAGAAAGTGAGCGCACATGGCGGCCGCGATCTCGTCGGCGGCGTCATGCGCGGGAAGACAGAAGACTCGCGTGGAACGCACCGGACGCCCCGTCATGGGGACCGCTTCCGCCTCGGTCAGTTCCGTGACGAATTCATTGATGCTCTGGACGATGAAGTTCTCGCGTTTCGCGTCGAGTTGTCCGGTATGACGATCGCGTTCGGCCATGGCGAGCGCCGGGACGACGATCTCGTCGAAGACAGCGATCAGCGGCTTGTCCTTTGCCAGCGTTTCGAGCACGTTCAGCGCATCCTGCTGGTCGAGCGCAAGCAGGCGCTGGTAGAAGATGACGTCGGGCGAAAGCACGGGTTCGTCTCCGAGGACGATATCGAGAAATTCGAGTTGCGGCGAATAGCGGCCGAGCACGCTGAGGCACACGGTTAAAGGTGTGGCGAGAACGAGTCCGACGGGCCCCCAGAGAACCGTCCAGAACACGGCCGATACCAGAATGGCCACCGCGGAAAGTCCGGTGTGAACCCCGTACAACAGCGGCTCCACAACGTTACCGATGATGAGTTCCGTAACGAAGAAGAGCCCGACGACAAGTAAGGGCGTGCGCCAGCCTTCGCTCGCCACCAGCGTCAGGGTGAACGGGAGGAGTCCCGCGATAACGGGGCCGATGTACGGCAGGAAGCGGAGCAGCATGCCGAGCACTCCCCACAG
>DASZUZ010000639.1:0-2322 GCA_035547415.1 Bryobacteraceae bacterium
CGTTGTCTCCCGAAGGGTCGCCGGCGGCCATCGTGCCGTTATCCGCGGCCGCGTTATCCGCTCCCGTTCCTCCACCCGTCGCGCCGGACGATGTGGCGCACGCCGGACTGCCGTTTTCACACTACACCTGGCTGCTCCGCACGCATTTCACGAAAATGCTCGCGTTCGTCATGCTGACGGTCATCGCGACCGTGCTGGTGACATTGCGGCTGACGCCGATTTACGAATCCACCGCGACGCTCTATGTGGATCGCGCCGCGCAGAAGGACATCGTGGGGAAAGAGTCGGAGCCGTCGCAGGCGTCGAACGCGGACGCCGACGAGTTTCTTTCGTCGCAGATCCGGCTGATGCAAAGCGATTCCGTCGTCCGTCCCCTCGCGGAGAAATACCATCTGCTCGAACGCGAAGCGCAGGTTCGGCCGGGAAAGGATGACCCCGCCCGCATTGCGAGGATAAAGGCCGCCCCCATCGTGCTCAAAGGCTTGCGGATCACTCGCCCTCCGAACACGTACATCCTGCAGATTTCTTATCGTTCCAGCGACCCCGAGGTGGCGACGGCGGTGGCGAATGGGATCGCCAGCTCTTACATCGATCACATCTATAACATCCGCTTCCACAGTTCGGAAAGCCTTTCCCGCTTTCTGTCGCGCCAGCAGGATGAGCTGAGAGCCAAAATGGAGGCTTCCGCCGCTCGCCTCGCCGCGCTCGAAAAAGAGCTGAATGTCATAAATCCGGAAGAAAAGACCAATATCCTTTCGGCCCGGCTCCTCGAACTGAATACGGAGTACACCAAAGTGCAGGCCGCGCGCGTGCAGGCCCAGTCCGCTTACAACTCGCTCGTCTCGGGGTCTCTCGAAGCGGCGCTGAGTTCGACGCAGAGCGAGGAACTGCGCGGGATTATCAAACGCCTGAATGAAGAGCAGCAGCGCTTCGCCGATATCAAAACCCGTTACGGTCCGAATCATCCGGAGTATGCGCGCCTCCAGGGCTCCGTCACGGAACTGCAGTCCCAGATAAAGTCGACCGTTCAGTTACTCGCGAAACAGGCGGCGGTGGAGTTCCAGCGCGCGCAGAATCAGGAAGCTCTGCTGAAGAAGGATGTCGACGACACGAAAGCCCAATACGACCAGCTGAATCTTCGCTCGTTCGAATATCAGCGGGCCAAGCAGGAAGCCGAAGGCGATCGCAACCTCTACGAAGAACTCGTCAAGAAAATTCGCGAAGGCCAGATCAACGCCGGCTTCCAGAACGATATGGTGCGCGTCGCCGACCCCGCGAGGCCGGGCAGCAAGCCGGTTTCGCCGAGCATTCCGCTCAACACGGCGATTGCCCTGATGCTTTCCTCGCTGATGGCGGTCGCGACCGTCATTCTCAGTGACCGCATCGACACGACCATCAAGAATCCCGACGAAGTATCGCGCGGTCTGAATGCGCGCGTGATCGGCGTTTTGCCGGCTCTGAAGAAAGGATCGATGGCCTCGCTGCCGGGGTATGCGACGATGCGCATCGGCGGCGCCGGGGAGAACAGAAATCACCACGCGAGCGCGTTTGACGAAGCGGTCCGGACCATTCGGAATTCGATTCTTCTGACCGATTTCGACCGGAATCTTCGGTCCATACTGATCACCAGCGCGACGCCGGCGGAAGGGAAGTCGACCGTCATCGCGCATCTGGCGAGGTCGCACGCGGAGCAGCACCATCGGACTCTTCTGATCGACGGCGATATGTGGCGTCCGAGTCTGCATCGTCTGTTTCGGATTCCGAATACGACCGGACTGTCGAAAGTGCTCGACCGGGAGCTTTCCTGGCGCGACGCGCTGGTACAGCCGGATCCGGGTGTCGAATTGTACGTTCTCCCCGCCGGGCCCGCGACCCGGCGATCCGCGGATCTGGTAGGGCAGCGTCTGCCCGAGTTACTGGAAGAGGCGGCGGGAGAGTTCGATCTGATCTTCCTCGACGCGCCGCCGCTGCTCGGGTTCCCGGAGCCGTTGCAGATGGCTGCGTCGACGGACGGTGTGATTATCGTGGCCCGCGCGGGGCAGACGGACCGGACAGCCGTGGCGGCGGTTCTGGATACGCTGCACCAGCTTCGAGCGAATACGGTGGGGCTGATTCTGAACGAAGTCCGGAAGAATACCAGCAGCAGCTACCATTACTACGGCGCGAATTACGGTAAGTATTACGCGCGCTCGGCCGACGACGGAACACCAGCGAGCTGATGTTTCCTGAGAGTTTGATGCAGAGTTTCAGACAATGACTCCGGCTAAGGTATTTCCTCACCTCTCGGCGTTACGCGAAAACGCTCCCGTGGTTCCGCGTCTT
>DASZUZ010000640.1:0-3648 GCA_035547415.1 Bryobacteraceae bacterium
ATCCCCGACGAGTTATATCGCCGAGCCAGTGAAGTAGCGACCGCCGAAAATATCTCGGTCGACGACCTGTTCGCATCCGCCTTTGAGGAACGCCTGCTCGAATTCGAACGCCTCAAAGAGAAAGCTTCGCGTGGGAGCTACGTGAAGTTCCAGCGAGTCATGTCGAAGACTCCCGCTCAGGAACCACCCGATTACGACCGTTTCTGACTTCCGCGTTTTTCTTCACAGACGAAACAAACGGTTCCCTTGCATCACCTGATAGCAGGGAGCATGAGAGACACATTCACCGACAGACTTCGAAAGACCCTGCTCGAAGCCCAGCAAAAGGCTGCGGCGTCCGAAGGCAGGGATTATTCGGCGCTGCTCGAATTCCGGCGAGCGCTCGATGTCTTCTCCGGATGGATCATGCCCTCCACTTTGCCCCATCCGGATCACGATCGGAATCGCATCATGCGTTTCCCCATCTCCGCCCCCCGGCATTGATTTCCTGAAACCAGACTCCGCCTCGCCTGCGAAATGCGTTAAACCACGCAGCATCTGCGCAGAATCGCGAGAGGCATCGCAATCCACCGCCAACCCGTCCGCCCGGCGCCGCATACATTGCACTCAGTCGACGCCCCCGAAGTGGCCGGAGATCTGCTGAATCTCCATCTCCGGAGGTCTGAAATGACGGATACAAACTCGGGCGGCACGGCGGCCTGGCGAGTTGCCGGCGGCGTTCTGGCCGCCACCGCAGGACTCGGCGCGGGAGCGGCTTTGATGTATCTCTGGGACCCGGAGCGTGGACGCACCCGGCGCCACAAGCTCGCCGAGGAAACGTCCGGCCTGCTCCGCCGCAATGAGGTCACCCTCGAAAAACGCGGGAAGGATCTTTTCAACCGGGTGCGCGGAGTTGCGGCCGAAGCAGCGCACGCGTTCTCGCGGGAAGAGCCCGTCTCCGATGAGGTTCTCGTCGAGCGCGTCCGAAGCCGCATGGGCCACGTGATCCCGCACCCCCATGAAATTCAGGCGCGGGCGAAAGACGGCGTGGTCACGCTGGAAGGCAAACTCAGCCACGCGGAGAGCCGCCGGCTCAAGGATGCTCTCCGGACGGTCCGGGGCCTGAAACGCATCGACGATCGCCGCACCACCGGGTTCGCGCTCACGCCGGGGATCCTCGTCGGCCTCGCGGCCGGCCTCGCCCTGCTCGGGAAAACCGCCACTTCGCTGCGATCGCACGCGCAAATGGCTCATTGACGCAGGCCGGAATGCTCCCGAACGACCAGATCGCGGCGCGCTTTCAGGAAGTGGCGCGGCTCCTGAATGAGCAGGGCGCAAACCCTTACCGCGTGATGGCCTGGCAGCGCGCCGCCATCGGCATCCGCCGCCTGCGCGAGCCGGTGACTCAGCTTTACGCGCGCGAGGGCCTGGACGGACTGCGGGAACTTCCCGGAATCGGCGAGCGCATCGCAACCGCGCTCCGGAGCCTTATCGTCACGGGCAGGCTCCCGATGCTCGAACGCCTGCGCGGAGAACTCGATCCGATCGCAATTCTGACCTCGGTTCCCGGCATCGGCGACGTGCAGGCAAAGCGGCTCCATCAGGATCTGGGGATCGACAGCCTCGAAGACCTCGAAGCCGCGGCGCACGATGGCCGGCTCGCCACGATCGCGGGCTTCGGGCCCAAGCGGATTGCCGGCATCTCGGACTGCCTCGCCAGCCGCCTCGGACGGGTCCGCACGCCCGCCGCCGCCACGCCGGAAGAAGTTCCCGTCGCAGAACTTCTCGATATCGATTGCGAATATCGCGAGGGAGCCGCCGGCAAAACGCTGCGCCGGATCGCCCCACGACGGTTCAATCCGCAAGGCGAAGCATGGCTGCCGGTCCTTCACACGGAACGCGGTGACCGGCATTACACGGCCTTGTTTTCCAACACGGCCCGCGCGCATGAAGCGGGAAAAACCCGCGATTGGGTGATCCTTTATTGGGACGGCGCGTCCGGCGAGCGCCAGTCAACCGTGATCACCGCTCGTCAGGGTCCGCTGCAGGGCAGACGCATCGTTCGCGGCCGCGAGAACGAATGCGCGGAATACTACGGGAGCATCCAGCCGGATCGCGGCATTCCCGCTCACGCCGGCTAGGGCCGACAGACACACTCAACGAGCCTCGCCGCCGGGCATCCCGCTCTGGCGCTTGTCTTCCAGAGCGGCTCGTCAGGGAGCAAGTGGCTGCCCAAATGCCCAAGTCCTCTCAGGTGGTGTGTGATCACGGATCTCACCTCGGGCGGAACGGCTCCCGCGACGGCGGCGTCCGGACAAGCCCCGAGCGAGCTGCCTGCGTTCTTCCGCCGCATCGCCGACACGCCCGGCGATTTCGTTATCCACGACGATGGTTATCGGGGATGGACCTCGAGCTATCGCGACGTGTCGCGGATGGCGGAGTCCTGCCGCACGAGGTTCAGAGCCGCGGGTATCCGCCGGAACGAAACAGTCGTGATCTGGTCCGAAAGCCGGCCCGGCTGGATCGCGGCGCTCTGGGCCTGCATCCTCGAAGGAATTACGCTCGTCCCGGTCGATCCGCAGTCTTCACTCGCCCTGTTCGAGCGCATCGGACGCCGGGTCCAGCCGCGGCTGATTCTGCGGGGCGATCGCGTTCCCGATAGCGGCATCGGCGCGGGCGTGCCCCTGTGGCTCGTATCGGACATCGAGAACGCCGCGGCCGAACCGCCGCGCGAATCGGTTCCGCTGACAGCCCAGGACGTCGCCGAAATCGTCTTCACTTCCGGCACTACCGGAGAACCGAAGGGCGTCGTCATCACTCACCGCAACCTCAGCGCAAATCTGCGGCCCATCGAGGAGCAGTTCATCCCCTACCTGAAATACGTCCGCCCCTTCGCGCCGATCCGCATTCTCAACCTGCTTCCCATGAGCCACCTGTTCGGGCAGGCGCTCGCCACTTTCGTGCCGCCGCTGATTCCGGCATCCGTCATCTTCATTTCTTCCGCCGGTCCGCTGGAAATCGCGCGGCAAATCCATCGCCGCTCCGCGTGCATTCTCGTGGCGGTACCCAAGGTCCTCGAAGTTCTTCGGACTTATATCGTTCATCGGTTCCCCTCCGCCGGCCGCGCGGAGAGCGCCATCGGCAAACCCTGGTTCATCCGCTGGTGGAAATTCCGCGCCGTGCATCGCCTCTTCGGCTGGAAATTTTGCTGTGTCGTATCGGGAGGCGCGCCGCTGCCTCCCGATGTCGAGGCCTTCTGGGCGGGGCTCGGCTATGTCGTCGTGCAGGGCTACGGCCTCACGGAGACGGCGCCCATCATCAGCTTCAACCATCCGTTTCACGTCCGGCGCGGCTCCGTGGGAAAACCGCTTGCCGGCGTGGATGTCAGTCTCGCCGCCGACGGCGAAGTCCTGGTGCGGGGCGACAACGTGAGTCCCGGATATTATCGTGCTCCCGCGGAAACAAAAGCCGCTTTTCGGGACGGATGGCTTCACACGGGCGACGTCGGCGAGTTGACGCCCGACGGGTACCTGGTCATCAAAGGCCGCAAGAAAGAAATAATCGTGACGCCGGAAGGCCTGAAGGTCTTTCCGGAAGATGTGGAGGCGGCGCTCAGGCGGATTCCCGGCGTTCGGGACTGCGCTGTGATCGGCGAGGACCGCGTTCATG
>DASZUZ010000641.1:0-1889 GCA_035547415.1 Bryobacteraceae bacterium
GAAGAAGCCCGACAGGGCCGCTGTTCGCGCGCTGGTGCAGAAGCACGTTGACGTGAACGCGACCGCCATCGATGGCGATACCGCCCTGCACTGGGCCGCCTACTGGGACGATCTGGAGACAGCGCGGCTTCTGATTCAATCCGGGGCAAACGCGCAGGCCGTGAACCGCTATGGCGTAACGCCGCTTTCACTGGCGTGCACGAACGGGAGCGCGGCAATGATCGAACTGCTTCTGAAGGCCAAAGCGGATCCGAACGCCGCGTTGCCCGGAGGGGAGACTCCGCTGATGACGGCCGCCCGCACGGGTAAGCCTGAGGCGGTCAAGGTGCTTCTCGAACACGGCGCCGACGTGAAGGTGAAGGACGACGAGCGCGGGCAGACTCCGCTGATGTGGGCGGCGGCGGAGGGAAATGGCGCCGTGGTCGAGATGCTGATCTCATCCGGCGCCGACATTCACGCGGTATCGAAAGGCGGCTTCACCGCTCTGTTATTCGCGGTGCGCGAGGGCAAGCCCGAAGTGGTCCGCGCGTTACTGAAAGCCGGCGCGGACGTGAACGAAACGCTGCAGCGTCCCGCGAGGCAGGCAGGGACGAGCGCGATGGGACTGGCGGTCGCCAACGCGCATTTCGAGCTTGCGGCGATGCTGCTCGATGCGGGCGCGGATCCGAATGCGGCCGGCCAGGGCTGGACGGCGCTGCATACGATCACGTGGATTCGCAAGCCCGGTTATGCCAGCAACGATCCGGCCCCGACCGGTTCGGGGAACATGAGCAGTATCGAGTTCGTGAAAAAGATCGTGGCGAAGGGCGCGAACCCGAACGCGAAGATGACGAAGCGGACGAACGTGGGGCTCAGCAGCCTGAATACGATGGGCGCAACGCCGTTCCTGCTGGCAGCGAGAACGGGCGATGCCGAGTTGATGCGACTGCTGGCGCAACTGGGCGCGGACCCGCTGATCCCGAACGAGGACAATACGACGCCGTTGATGGTGGCGGCGGGGGTCGGAACCCGCTCTCCGGGCGAGGATGCCGGAACGGAACCCGAGGTTCTGGAGGCCGTCAAGGTGGCGCTGGAACTGGGCAACGATATCAATGCCGTGGACAAGAACGGCGAGACGGCGATGCACGGCGCGGCGTACAAACAGGTTCCTTCAGTCGCGCAGTACCTGCTGGATAAGGGCGCGAAAATCGAGGCTTTCAATCACAAGAACAGCCATGGGTGGACGCCATTGAGGATTGCGGACGGCGTGCATCGCGGGATGAATCTGCGAAGTTCTCCGGAAACGGCTGCGGTGCTGCGGAAAGCGATGGGCGCCGCCGGGTTCTCCACGATCGTGGATCCTGAAGAGAACATCAGCGGAGCGACGAAGTAAAGCGGCTACGTCTCAAAAGACCGCAGGAAGCGCGGCTACTGCACGGAAGAGGCGTCAGAACAGATCGGAGTGGGTGCCGGTGCGGACGAGATGGAGGTCTTCGCCATCGATCTTGTAGATCAGCAGCCAGTCCGGCTCGATGTGGCAGTCGCGGAAGTGCGTCCACTCGCCGCTGAGCGGGTGGTCTTTGAATCGGGCAGGAAGCGGGTTCCCGCCGATCAGCAGCAGGATCATCTCGCGCAGCTTCGCCATTTCCTTCCCGCGTTTCTGCGCCAGCTTCACATCGCGGCGGAATTGGGCACCGCGTATCGGGTTCCGCACGAGTTCAGATGCCCAAGTCTTTGAACAGTGCGCCCGCGGACTTCAGGCGTTTGCCCTTGCCCTGGTCGGCCGCACGCATCGCCTTGACAGTCGTAGCGTTGGGAACCTTCACCTCGAATGGCAGAGCCTTCTCGGCGGCGACGCGCACCAGGAGCATACGCACTGCGTCGGACACGGAGATTCCCATGCCGGCCAG
>DASZUZ010000642.1:0-4935 GCA_035547415.1 Bryobacteraceae bacterium
GGAGAAGCGCGGAAGTGGATTCGCGGCGCATCTCGGTCCTGGCCAGAGACGGCACTGTCGAACTCTCCGGAAACGTTCGCTCCTGGTTCGAGCGTGAGGAAGCGGAGCGAGCCGCATGGTCCGCGGCGGGCGTATACGACGTGATCAATCACGTTCACGTCGTGCCCTGACGAACGACGGCGCGACATCTGGCACAATTCCTGAATGAGCCCGGTGGCAGCGATTGCGCCAGCCTCGCCGACCTGGAACCGGCGGGAAATTGCTCTGTACTTTGCGCTCGCCTATGGAATCAGCCTCGTTCTCTGGCTCCCTGTGATTGCGGGGACCGGCCTCTCCCGCTTTCTTTTTTCCGTGGGAACCTTCGGGCCCGCCATCGCGGCTCTCCTCGCACACCGGATTGTGACGGGCAACTGGAAAGCGATACGGCTCCGGACGACCCTGACCGATACAGCGCGCGGAGTCATTCCCGGCGCCGGCGCGGTGTTGATGGCGGCATTCAGCGCCGCTTTCTTCATGACGAAATCCGGTCTGGATCGCTGGCAATGGCCGGCATTGTGGCAGATTCTGACGCTTTTTGGACCCAATCTCATGGGCGGCCCGCTCGGCGAAGAGCCCGGCTGGCGCGGTTATGCTCTCCCGCGATTGCAGGGGCGTTTCCATCCGCTCACCTCTTCGCTCGCGCTGGGATTCCTCTGGGCCAACTGGCATCTTCCACTCTTTCTGGCTCACGTCTATAACGTGGCGTGGTGGCAGTTTGTCATCATGACGATGGCCGCCTCCGTCTTCCTGTCGTTCGCGTTCAACAGGTCGGAAGGCAGCGTGTTATCCGCCGTCCTCGTACACGGGCTTTACAACGTCGGAACCGGAATCATCCTGAACGACCTGATCGGGAAGGCCACGTTGTACGACAACACAGTCCAGCACAATATTCTGTGGATCGCGTATGCCGGCGTTGCCGTCCTGCTCTGTATCGTCACGAAGGGCCGGCTCGGCTATCGCCCGGATGCGGCCGGGTAAACAAAAAAGGGCAGGCCCGAAGGCCTGCCCGGTGGTTGATCGCCCCTGCCCTTTAGAACGTGAAGCGAATCGAGATCACCCCGCGGCGGGCGGGAAGTACCGCGCCGCCAACCTGGGGATTTCCGGACGCGGTCGACGGGATGGACCCGAATGCCGCGTTCGTATTCGCGCCCGTCGCAAAGTTCAGAGCGAGGTTGGTGTTCGGATTGCCGGGATTGAAGTGATTGAAGGCATTGAATGCCTGGAACCGGAGTTCCAGAATCTTGTTCTCACCCCATACGTGGAACTGCTTGTAAAGGTTCAGGTCCGCGTTCTGCACTCCAGGCCCGTAGGTCAGGGTCGGAGGCGTATTCCCGATACCGAGTGAGTTCACCGGCGGCAGCGAGAAACTCGCGCGATTGAAGTTATACCAGAGTCTCGGGTCCGCCGTGGAACCGACCGACTGCGGGGTCGCGTCGGAAGGAAGCCACAGGCTGCCGTTCTGCTGGCAACGGAACGGCAGGCCGCCCGTCGGGGTTCCCGTCCAGTAACCGATCGGCGCGCCGACCGCCGAGCAGTTAACCGTCAGCGGAGTGCCGTAGTAGAAGGTCAGAATCCCTTCAAAATTCCAGCCGTCCAGCACCTGCTTCGTGACGACGTTCTTCCAGAGACTGCTGCCGTTCGGGATCGCATACCCGAAGTTGATGTTCACTGCCTGCGGACGCGACGTGGCGGCCACATTCTTCAGCAGTTCGTCCGAAACCCACTGCTGCCGTGAATACACCAGCGTCTTCGACCAGGTGTAGTTACTGCCGAAGTGGAAACGCGTACCGACCCGCTTGTTGAATTGCGCCTGCAGCGAATGGTAGTTGGATTCCCCGTTGGACGAGTACATCTGAATCCCTCCCCATCCGGGATAGGCGCCAGCGAGAGCCCGGAGCAGGTTGGGCGAATAGAACCCGGCAGTGCCGCCGTTTCCGCTGGTCGGATCCAGATACTTCGCGACCGGCCCCGGTTGCCCGTTGTTCGCGGTTGGCGTCCAGATGGTCAGCGGCTTGATGGCGTTCAGGTCAATCGCGCCCTGGTTGAATTGGTGATGCGCAACGTTTCCGACGTACGAAACGTCCGCCACGAAGCCTTTGCCCAGATCGCGCTGGACGCCGAAGCTCCAGTCATACGTCGAGGGCGGCGGATATTTCAGCGGTCCGCCGACCGTCGTCTGAGGAGTAAATACCAGTTGCGAGTTGGACAGGTTCGAGATGGTCGTGTTGAGAACGATCGGAGCCAGGAAGTGCGGCGGCGTCGCCGATCGGACCGATGCCGGTACCCGTCGCGCCGATCGTGTCCACGCCGAATGCGCGGCCGTAGAAGATACCGAAGCCGCCGCGAATCGCCATCTTGCCGTCCCCGAAGACGTCGTACGCGAAACCGACGCGCGGTCCGTACTGGAGCGGCGGCGTCTTGAAGAAGTCATTCGAGGTCTGAATGCCCGAGAACGGAGTTCCATTGGCCGAATAAGTCGCGGGATCGAAAGTACCCTGCCGCGCGTAGGCATAAGTGGCGCCGGTTGCCGGGTTGATCGATCCTTTGCTCCCCGCCGGACAACTGGCGTTGGATGCGACTGCCGTCGTGCAATAGGGGAACAGGAGTTGTCCCTGCTGGCTGGGGCTGTAAGACTTTCCGTCGAAGACGCCGAGCGCCTCGCCCGCCCCATAGAGGGCGCCGAGAATCTGGAAGCGCAGGCCGGCGTCAACCGTCAGTCGCCGGTTCACCTTCCACGTATCCTGCAGGAACCATTCGACCTGCTTGTACCGTGCCCGGTTGATCTGTTTCACGTTATCCTGCCCGTAACCATAGAGGCTGCCGACCAGCGCGTTCGAAAACGGATCGCCCGTGTCCGTCGGATTGCCCAGGTCGGAACCGAAGTAGTAAGTGCCGGCCGTGTTGTAGACCGAGTACACGCTGACGTTACGGGCATCGTGCTCGAAGTAGAAACCCGCCTTGATGCTGTGACTGCCCTTGATCCAGGTGATGTTATCCGTAATGGTCGTCAGGCTGTCGGTCCCGTCGAAGGGCCAGCGGCTGTCGAATCCGAACTGCGGCAGGTTGGGAATGCCGGTCGGAGCCGAGGTCGCGGAGAAGCCGGAGGGCAGACCGAAGTTCACAGCCGGCAACAGGTTCAGATAGTTGGCTGACGCCGGGAAGATCGTCGGCAGCCCCAACGTCTGTCCGCCGGACTTCAGCGGAAGCTGGCTGGCGGAATAGAGAGACGGGTCCGTCGGCATGTTCTGCTGGTGCGCCTTGTTGATGCCCATCGAAAGCTCGTTGATCAGATTGGGGCGGAAGGTGTGCACGTAAGTTCCCGCCGCGCCCGCGGAAGGAATGAAATAGCTGTGTGGGAACTGGCCCCATCCGTCGCCCAGTGCGCCGAGAATCGCGCCGTAACCGGATTGCGCCTGATAGTCCTGCAAGAGCCGGACAAACATCGTATCTTTGCTGCTGGCGTTGTAGTCGACCCGGAGAATCTTGTCGGAGCGCGGATTCGTGTTGCCCAGCTGATCCTGAAAATTGTACTGGCGCGTTCCGCTCGGATCGGTCGCGTTTGGCAGCGGAAACAGATTGAGCATCGCCGCGCCGATCGGGCTGAAGCGGCTCATCGGAATTCTGTTTCCGGGGAAACACCCCGCAGTGTTTGCGGCGGAGCAGGTCGCGCCCGAATTCGGATCGCGAACCAGAATCGGCGAACCGTTCGTGTTGAAGCTCTGCGAGAAGTCGCCCATGCGCTCCGCCGCCGTGGGCATCGTGTACCGGTTGACCGGGGTGGATCCGTTGTTGTGAAGGTAGTCGTAGGAGAAGAAGAAGAACAGGCGATTCCGGTCCTTGTTGAACCGCACTCCCGGAATGATCAGCGGGCCGCCGATCGTGCCGCCCGGGTTCTGGTAGCGATACCTTGGCTTAACGACGTGGGTGGCGTTGTTGAACCATTCATTGGCATCCAGTTCTTCATGCCGGAAATAGTAGTAAGCGCAGCCATGAAACTGCGCAGTGCCGTTCTTGATGGTGATATTCATCTGGCCGCCATTTCTGGCGCCATACTCGGCCGAATAATTCCCGACCAGCAGTTTCACCTCACCGATGGCGTCCGTGCTCGGAGCCTGATAGGTGTTCAGACCGGGCGCGCCGCTGTCCTGTGCCGCAATGCCGTCCAGCGAGACCAGAACCTGGCCCTGCTGGCCGCCGTTGATGGTTGGGGTGCCGGAACCCCAGCCGCGCGTGTCATAACTGTTCAGATCAATGACGCCCGGAAGGTCTTTCACGATCGCCTGGAAGTTGCGCCCGCGAATCGGCGTCTGCTCGATCATCTTGAGGTTGACGTCCGTCGAGTGATCCGAGCTGTCCGTCACGACGCGCGCGGCCTCCGCCTTCACTTCGACGGACGTCGCCACATCGCCGACTTCGAGCCGGATCGTGTGGACAGCGACCTTCTCGAGCGTGCCCACGGTAATTCCATTCTGGATATAGGTCTTGAATCCCGGCTGCGTGACCTTGAGATCGTAGTCGGCCGGCACGAGGTCGGGGAATGTAAACGAACCGTTCCCCTGCGTCTTGAATTCGCGGACTTGTTTGGTGATTTCGTTCGTCAGTTGAACGGTCGCGCCGGCCACGACGGCTCCGGCGGAATCGGCTACGGTTCCCGTGAGGGACCCCGTTACGGTTTGGGCGTTTGCCGTTGGCAGCATGGCCAACAGCGGAAACAAGAAAAGAGCGGCAGATCGAATCGACTTCATCTGACGGACCCCCTGAATTCCGTAAAAATGTCGCTGCTGCGCCGGTAATTTCAGACACGACGGCCCTCAATCGCTCAACGCGACTGCGGCCGCGCCAAAACAGCCCGGCGCTTGTAACGTTTCAAATGTAAAAAAAGGTATATCACGTTTC